>NZ_ONTA01000146.1:0-6396 GCF_900320625.1 Megasphaera sp. DJF_B143 | reverse complement strand
GTTTTACGTCAGGCATCGTCGGCGGGGCCGTCAGATGCAAGGAGGATGGAGGGAGGCGTAGCGGGGCTACGCTGACTGACGACGACGCCGCAGATGATGGTCCAGCCGGCGAGGCATAGTAAATAAGCCAGACGCCGCGGCACGTCAGGAAACAAGATTCCAGCCGTGGGTCCTACGATTACATAAATAAGTTGCGGATGAAGGGTACAAAGAAGGGTTCGTATATGACTTTCAGGATGACGAAGACGAAGAGGCCCAGGGTGCCGCCTACGATGGCGCCGTTGATACGGATCCAGGCCAGGTCTTCACCGACTTTGCTTTCCAGGAAGGTATTGAACTTCTTCTTGTCAAAACCGGACAGCACTTCCCGCACGGCGACGCCGATGAGGGAGTGTTCGTGTTCCAGGATGATTTCACATCCCCGGCGGATCTGGTCGTCAATCCAGTCCTTGATTTCCGGGTACTGGCTGCAGTAGTCGAGGTAATGCATGAATTCCCCTTCCAGGAGATTCTGCAATTTGTCCTTGCCTTCTACGCCGGTGGTGAAATAGGCCTGGCTGGCGCGCTGCGTCGAGGTGAGCCACATTTCTACAGGCAGGGAATCGACGAACTGATCCTGCCAGCGCTGTACCGTGTAGGTCAGCTGGCCATTCATAGCATACATCTGCAGTTCCAGTTTCTGACACAGCCACTGCCGTTCTTTGCCGCCGGCGTGTTCCCACCGTTCCAGCCAGACGATGATGCCCTTCTGCACGTCTTTGGCTACTTTTTTGGTGTCGACCATGCCCGTAAATTTATTCAGGGTCATGATGAGGTGCGGAGCCGTCCGGGATTCGGCCATCCATTCGTCGAGGGCCCGGATGAGGACGGTTTCAAATTCCTTGCTGCGCACGCAGTCCTTGATGAGTCCGATGATATCGGTGAGCATCTGGCTGTCCGGGTCTTCCAGCATAGTGATCATGCGGTCCTGCAAAAAGCTCAGCAGGGGCTGCCGCTTGAGGTAGGTCCGGATATGGGCCGCGATATACTGCTGATTCTTGCTCTGCCGGCCATATTCATAGGCCTGCTGGGCGACTTCAAACAACAGGGTCCGGAATTTTTCCCGGCCGCCGCTGCTGGTCAGCCAGTTCGTGAATTTGTCTACAAAGGAGACGGTATATAATTTGTCTTTCCACATGCCCGGCTGCAGCAGTTTTTCCGACACGACATGGGTCATGCCGTCTATGATCTGCGTGCGGTGGCTGTAGACCAGTTCCGTGTGATAGGGAAATCCCAGAGGCCGTTCAAAGAGGGCCGTCACGGCGAACCAGTCGGCAATGCTGCCGATGAGGGCCGACTGGATGACGAAAAACAGCAGCTCTCCCAACAGGCCCACTTCGTGGCTGTACCACCACCAGAATACGAGGACAAAGCAGAGGAAAGATAAGGCCAGGATGGCATTTGCCCGCTGACGGTATGTCATATTACCAGCCTCCTTTCAATGCGTACATGGCAAGGAAGATACAAGCGCCCAGGACGGCGCCGACCAGTGAGCCGTTGACGCGGATCATCTGCAGATCGTACCATACGCGGCTTTCCAGCGCGTCGGCTAATTCCTGGCTGTCGTAGGCCAGTATTTCTTTTTCTGCCGTCGCGCCGAACCAGTTCTGGAGCCGTTTCAGTTCCTTTGCCGCCAGGGCCAGGACCATACGGTTCATCTGTTCTACCTGCAGGTCGCTGCTCTTCCAGCCTTCGAGACGTTCGATGGCGTAGGTCGCGGCGGCGCGGCAGATCCGGTTCTGCCGGTCCGGGTCCTGTACGTAGCGCTGCCACGCTTCTTTCATGTCCGGACGGGAAACGACGTGATGGAACAGGCGCATTTTATAGCTTTCCAGCCGTTCCTGCCAGACCGGATTGACTTCCAACTGTTCCGCCTGCTGCCAGATGAACTGCAGGGCTTTCTTCCGTTCTTCCGAATCGGGTTTCTTTGCTTCCTGCAGTACCGCCAGGAATTTTTCCTGCAGATTGGCCGCTACCCGTTCGGGGCTGAACATATCGCTGGCCAGGGCTGCCTTGACGATGAGGGCATAGACGAAATTGCGGTGTTCGTACTGGCGCAGGGATTCACGGTAAATATCGGCCATGTACCGTTTGGCCGTTTCACTCCTGGTCATCGATTCCAGTGTACAGATGAGAAAATCGAGGAAATCATTTCCCGCTTCCCCGACCAGGCCGGTCTTGAGGGCTTTGCCCATGATAGGCGCTATGCGGATTTTTTCGATGGCGTCGGCCCCCATATCGGAAAAGGCATCGACGATTTTTTTCATGTCCAGGGTATACAAAAAGGTATTGAGGACGTGCCCCAGGACGCGTTCTGCCGACTGGAATCCCTTTTCCGTATGAAGGTACGAAAGGCCCGCTTCCAGGACGGGATGATGCTTCAGTACATGATACATGTTGGGGACGGTCAGGATTTCACTTTCGATCATATGCCGGGCCGTTTCGGCAATCCGTTCCTTGCTGCTGGGAATCAGTGCCGTTTTAAAGGAAATTCCCAGGGGCCGGCGGAACAATGCCGTCACGGCATACCAGTCGGCCAGTCCCCCGATGAGGGCCGCGCCGGACAGGTGCATGATGAGTCCTCCCCAGAACAGGTCCCGGAAAGGATAGGAAAAAAGCAGGAGCAGTGCCGCGATAATCAGTATATAATTGGCTATATGACTCCGCGTCTGCCCTGTCGTTGTCTCAAATTGGGTCATTATCGTTCCTCCTCCGGCTCGTGCCGGTCGTATAGTTATGCCGTGTCACCAAAGCAGTTTCGTATCTCCGCTATGGACAGGAATCCACAGGGACTGATCCGGATAAGCCTTGCGGAATGCCTCCGACGGCTGCCACGGTGTACCGAAATAGTGCATGGGGACCAGACAGAGCTTGACTGTCACATGCTTTAAAAATTCCCGTACACCCCATTCCCGGGCTCCTTCGAGGCGGGCATCGACGGGGAAAAAGGCCACATCGACCGTAAGGCCGTCCAATTTCTTCATTTCAGCGTCAAACAGGCGTCTGGCGTTTTCATTATTCTCATCGGTGTCGCCATTCCAGTGCCACCAGTTCAGGTCACCGGCATGAAACAGGCTCAGCCCGTCTGTCCGGACCAGGAAGGAACCGCCTTCATCGGTCGAACCGAACTGGGTCACTATGGCATCGTCGATGCGGCACGTATCATAGACTTCCATGGAATACAGTTTGTCCTGCGGGGCCTGCCGGAACGGCACGTCCTTGTTGACGATATAGGCCTGGGCTTTATGGGAAAAGTCGATGATATGGCGGTTGAAATGGTCGCCGTGCCAGTGACTGACAAAAAACCACAACGGCTTGTCACCGTCGGCATAGCGGCGCACGACGCGCTGTTCATCCTGATAATAATCAAATACGAGTACTTTCGTCGCTGTCTCTACAGCGAACCCGCTGTGAGCCAGATAGGTCATCTGTATACTCATCGTACCGCCTCCTCAAACGGGTATGTATTGAATTCTCCTTTAATGTATGCATCATACAGCCTGCGCCGTTCACAGCGCAGGTGATAGGCGCTGATGGGCCAGATCTGCGTTCTGCCCTGAAGGCCGCGCCGGGCTATCCACAGCTGTTCCGGATGGAACAGGTCATTATCCAGGAGCAGCAGGTCATGGGTCACGCCCAGCAGCTGGCCCCGGTTGTCTTCCTGATGGACGAAATCACGGATGAGGTGCTGTACGACCGGCGTCATCCAGTAGGAATCCAGGTCGTCGATGATGACCGTACTGCCCTGCTGCATCTGGGCCAGGCCGGCTGCCAGAGCCGCCATCTTGCGCACGCCCGCCGCTTCGTCGGAAAGCCGGCAGGGACGGGATTCACCCCGGCGCCACAGCAGGACTTCGCACAGACCTCCGCTGTCCGTATAGGAAATGCGGCAGATAGACGAGTCGATGAGCTGCAGCAGGGACAGGATGGCTCCTTCTTCTGCCTGCCAGTACGTCTGTTCTACTTCGGACAGGCGCATGGGCATCTGCTGCCAGACCGCCATATCCCGCTCCCGCACAATGTGGATTGCCGCCGCGGCCTGCCGCAGGCCTTCACTTTCCGGCAAAAAAGGCGCCGTCTGGGACAGGATATCTTCACCGCCGCTCACACGGGGCGCATTTCCCGGCCCGTGCCACTCGAGGACTCCCCTGCTGTAGGCATACTGCAAGGTGCCGCCGATGGAAAGGCGTTCCTCCCCGATGCCATCTGCCGTATAGGACAGACTGTATTCATAAGAATGGTCATGGACTTCATCGTACAGGACGATGGAAAAAGACACGGGACCGCTTCCCGAAGGCAAAAGTGCTGGCGTCCACCCCGTCAGGATGCTGTCGAGCAAAAACTGCAGGGCAATGAGCAGATTCGTCTTGCCGGCGCCGCTGGGACCGAACACCAGCAGAGAGCGCATGATTTTATAATCGGGCAGGGCACGAAAACAAGGTTCATACCGGGTGCCTTTGATACGCGCATGGTCGGAAGGCACGAGGCGCAGTGTCACCGTGTCTGAAAAAGACAGGCAGCCCCGTACGGAAAATTGGACAAGCATATAATATTTCCTCCCTTGGTATTAGTCCTATTATACCACACATCTATAGTAACTTATATATACAGTTGAACGGATACACAAAAAACCTGTTCATAAAGAAAAAGTTACCTTTTTAGTATTTTTTCTGTTTTTCCTATTGACAAATCAAAATGGAAAGTGTACTATAATCGTAAACATTGAGATAGCGATGAGCAAAACAAGTACCTGTAACAACGGTCGTCAGAGAACGCAGGCCATAGGCTGAAAGCCTGCCCGGCACGTATTGCAGCGAATGCCTTTGCGAGCAGAACGGGGGAACCATGAGTATCCCGTTCCGGCAGCCGCCGTTACCGGTACCGAGTGGCAGTTATACTGCAACCAGAGTGGAACCACGGTCCGCCGCCTCTGAACGAGACGGCGGATTTTTGCATCATCGGGGGAAACGGTATCCGCATATACAGCCGCGCGCTCAATGTATACTATTTTTATCCAATTTATGGAGGGATGTCATTATGGGAAAAATTTATAAAAGCTCTTTGGAATTAGTAGGTCATACACCGCTCTTAGAACCACAGCGTTTCAATAAAAAAGCCGGCGTCAAAGGAAAAGTCCTGGTCAAACTGGACATGTTCAACCCTGCCGGATCTGCCAAAGACCGTATCGCCAAAGCCATGATTGAAGATGCCGAACAGAAAGGCATCCTCAAAGAAGGTTCGGTCATCATCGAACCGACCAGCGGCAACACAGGCATCGGCCTGGCAGCCGTCGCCGCCGCCAAAGGATACCGCGCCATCTTCACCATGCCGGAAACCATGTCCGTCGAACGGCGCAACCTCATTGCAGCCTACGGTGGTGAAATTGTCCTCACGGAAGGCAAAAAAGGGATGCAGGGCACGGTCGACAAAGCCAACGAACTGGCAAAAGAAATCCCCAACTCCTTTATCCCCGGCCAGTTTACCAATCCGGTAAACCCGAAAGCCCACAAAGAAACGACGGGCCCGGAAATCTATGAAGACACAGACGGCCAGGTCGATATCTTCATCGCCGGCGTCGGCACAGGCGGTACCCTTACCGGCGTAGGCCAGTACCTCAAAGAAAAGAAACCATCCGTCCAGATTGTAGCCGTCGAACCGGCTGATTCCCCGCTCCTGTCCGAAGGCCATGCCGGCCCGCACAAACTCCAGGGCATCGGCGCCAACTTCGTACCGGAAACACTGGACACCAAGATTTACAACGAAGTCTTTACCGTCACGACCGACCAGGCTTATGATACAGCACAGGCCTTCTCCCAGGAAGAAGGCCTGCTCATCGGTATCTCCGGCGGTGCCGCCCTCTATGCAGCTACTCAGATTGCCAACCGCCCGGAAAACGCCGGCAAGACTGTCGTAGCCTTCCTGCCCGATAACGGCGACCGCTACCTGACCACACCGGACTTCATCAAACAGAAGTAAAAACCACCTCATATACTCTACTCCCAGAAAATGGGCTGCCCCAGGAAAGAAACTTCAAGGGACAGCCCATTTTCCATGTGTGGGGGAAGAGCTGGTGGTTAGTGGTTAGTGGGAAAGGGATAGTTTTCGGACTCAGATACTGGAACTCAAATGATAAAAGGACCCTTCAGTCAGCAAAGCTGACAGCTTCCCCTCACAGGGACGCCATATTACACAGTTCGTCGAACCGGCTTTTCTATATAAACTTAGCAACAAAGGACCCACGACCGGGGACGGAAAGGGATAGTTTGGAGTTTGGAGTTTGATGTTTGATGAAGAAACCAGTTCGTCAAACCAGCTTTTTATACTAAAATTATCAGCTCTAGTGCCACGACGGCTGGC
>NZ_ONTA01000092.1:0-3908 GCF_900320625.1 Megasphaera sp. DJF_B143 | reverse complement strand
GGAGCGGTCATCGGCAGCCTCGACTTATCGGGCAGTGCCGGAGCCGCCCATCCTCATACGCTGGCACTGGTCGTAGCCTGCGCGTTCAGTATCGAACGGACGCTCATCAGCTACCATCAGAGTCATTTCATGCGGGCCGCTGCTAACGGTATCCGCGAATCGATTCTGCTGCTGAATGACAAACTGGAACTGCGCTGGGCCAATGCCACGGCCCAGCGGGAACTGGGCTTGTCCCAGGCCCGTCTGGCCGGACTCGACTTCCATCAGGTTATGCCCCAGGTCGATTGGGACATGACCGATGATGCCCACCGCCATGCCCCGCTGTATATTGATGACCTGCGCGTCGTCCTGCCCGGAAATGTACGCCGGTTCAGTGCGACCATCTCCCAGACTGCCGACGCGACAGGCCGGACCTATACGGTCATCCTGCGACGGCAGGAACACCTCTTCCGTTCAGTCAACCGCGTGTCGGGCAATCAGGCCGCCTATACCTTTGGCGATATCTATGCGGCCGATCCCCTGATGAAACAGGTCATCGACCGGGCGCGCCAGTATGCCCGCTATGATGGCAGCGTCCTCATCGAAGGCGAAAGCGGTACGGGCAAAGAACTGTTTGCCCAGGCCATCCACTCGGGCAGCAGCCGGGCTGACGGCCCCTTTGTCGCCGTCAACTGTGCTTCCCTGCCGCGGGATCTCATGGAAAGCGAACTGTTCGGTTATGAAAAAGGCGCCTTTACCGGAGCTCTCCGGGAGGGAAATCCGGGAAAATTCGAGCTGGCCGACCATGGCACCCTGTTTCTCGACGAAATCGGGGAAATGCCTATCGAATTCCAGGCCAAACTGCTGCGTGCCGTAGAGACATTGCGCATCCGCCGTATCGGCGGTAAAGAAGAGAAAAAACTGGATGTACGGGTCATCGCCGCGACAAACCGCCATCTCGAACAGGAAGTAGGACGGGGAGCCTTCCGGGGCGATCTCTACTACCGGCTCAACGTCCTGCGTCTCGACATCC
The DNA here is from genome assembly GCF_900320625.1 of Megasphaera sp. DJF_B143. NCBI lineage: Bacteria > Bacillati > Bacillota > Negativicutes > Veillonellales > Veillonellaceae > Megasphaera > Megasphaera sp. DJF_B143. Next base: position 2,896 of record NZ_ONTA01000092.1, on the reverse strand, counting down.
CGCCCCTGCGCCAGCGGCCCGGCGATATCGCCTGTTGTACAGACCGGTTCCTGGCCCGGTTTAACAAACGATATCCCAGCCGGCAGCGCCACCTGGCTCCCGATGCCATGCCGGCGCTTTTGGCCTATGACTGGCCTGGTAACGTGCGGGAATTGCAGAATGCCCTGGAACGAGCCTTTTATACCAGCAGTGGCCCGGCTATTACGGCATCAGACTTTCATCTGCCTTCATCACAGCATGATGCCCTATCGCCATCGTCTCCCCTTTCTCCGGAATCTCCGGCGGAAGCTGCTTCGTATGAACGAGCCGAATGCCTGCACTATCTCGAAGAAGCCCGGGGCTGCGTCGAACAGGCGGCGTCTGCCATGGGCGTCAGCCGGGCCACCTTTTACCGCCTGTGCCGTCACTATGGCATCGTGCCGAAACAGATCCGCCGGCAATTTCACTAAGTATCAAAAATCTCATTTATATCAAAATATATCACTGGTTTCTTGAGAAAAATAAGAATAATGAGACAAAATAACCTCGCAGGGTTCGCGTATTCACCTGACGAGGTTTTTTGCAGACTCTTCAACGCCGCCAATAGGGCATCCTTCCGGGATATGGCAGACAGATGGCTCCTGATTTCTTTATTTGGCATAGAAATTCCATATAAATAAGCAAAATCTGGTATTACCTATGTTAAAAGGAGGAACAACTTATTATGGCAAATAAGATTACATTGAATGAAACATCGTATTTTGGCAAAGGTGCCATTAACGAAATCGTAACAGAAGTCAAAAACCGCGGCTGCCAGCATGTCGTCGTCATCACCGACAAGGACCTCATGAAATTTAAAGTAGCGACGAAAATCACAGACCTGTTCGATGGGGCCGGCATTGCCTATACCGTTTACGATCATATCAAACCGAACCCGACCATCCAGAATGTACAGGAAGGCGTCGAATTCTGCAAGCAGGCTAAAGCTGATATCATCGTAGCCGTCGGCGGCGGTGCTGCCATGGATACATCCAAGGCCATTGCCATCATCCTCACCAATCCGGAATTTGCCGACGTACGCAGCCTCGAAGGGGCATCGCCGACGAAAAACAAATGTCTGCCCATCATTGCCGTTTCTACGACCAGCGGCACGGCAGCCGAAGTAACCATCAACTACGTCATTACTGACCCGGAAAAACACCGTAAATTCGTCTGCTGTGACCCCCACGATATCCCTATCGTAGCCGTCATCGACCCTGATATGGTCGCATCGATGCCGAAGAAACTCTGTGCCGCTACTGGCATGGACGCTCTCGTACACGCTATCGAAGGCTATATTACAAAGAACGCCTGGGAAATGACCGATATGATGCATCTCAAAGCCATTGAAATCATCAGCAAATGGCTTCGTAAATCCGTCGAAGGCGACATGAAAGCCCGTGAAGAAATGGCCCTCGGCCAGTATATCGCCGGCATGGGATTCTCCAACGTCGGCCTCGGCATCGATCACTCCATGGCCCATCCCCTCAGTGCCTTCTATGACATTCCTCACGGTGTAGCTTGTGCTATCCTCCTGGCACCGGTCCTCACCTTCAATGCCGAAGCAACGGGCGAACGCTACCGTGAAGTAGCCCGTGCCATGGGCGTCGCCGGTGTCGATGACATGAGCCAGGAAGAATACCGCAAGGCTGCTATCGATGCCTGCCAGAAACTGGCCGATGATGTCGGAATTCCCCGTAAATTATCTGACCTGGGCGTACAGGAAAAAGACATCGACTTCCTTGCCGACTCTGCCATGGCCGATGCTTGCACACCGGGCAATCCTCGTGATGTAGAAAAATCCCAGATCGTCGCTCTCTACAAATCCATTCTTTAATGAATCAGCTATAAAAAACCGCTCTGCATGTATCGCGTGCAGGGCGGTTTTTGACTGTCATTTCTTCATCTTGTTGAATACGGTCTGGCGGGAGACGTTCAGGAGTCTGGCTATGTCTGTCTGGGTATAGCCTTTGTCGGATAGTTCCTGTATGAGGATTTGTTCGATGGTCGTTTCCAGGTTTTTCATATTGAGGGACAGGGAACCCGTATCAAGGAGCTGCGGTGTCTGTTCTTCCTCTGTCGTGTCGAACAGGTATTGGTAGGACGAATCACCGGTATCGCCATAGATATGGTATCGCAGGGCTACGCTGTACAGTTCCCGGATATTTCCCCACCAGTGATGATGGGTGAGTATTTTTTTTAGTGCTTGTGGGACTGGGACTGAGGTACCGGAAATGGTGTTGAGGAAATAGGAAAACAGGTACGGAATATCCGATGGCCTGTCGTTGAGGGATGGCAGGGTCAGGCGCAGGGTGTTGATGCGGAAAAAGAGGTCGCGCCGGAATGTCCCCTTGCGGACCGACTGGATGATATCGGCATTGCTGGCCGAGATGATGCGGATGTCGAGGGGAATGACGTAGTCTGACCCCAGGCGCATGACCTGTTTGGTTTCCAGGACGCGCAGCAGTTTGGACTGGATGTCCTGAGGCATGCTGTTGATTTCATCGAGGAAAATCGTGCCATTGTGGGCGATTTCAAAGAGACCGGCTTTGCCTTCTTTGCGGGCGCCCGTAAAGGTGCCTCCTACGTATCCGAACAGTTCGCTTTCGAGGATATCCGGTGGCAGGGCGGCACAGTTGATGGCGACGAACGGCCCGTTACGCCGTGGACTGGCGTTGTGGATACTCTGGGCGAAGAGTTCCTTTCCTGTGCCGCTTTCACCCTGTATGAGAATCGGCGCATTGTAAGAAGCCATAGTGGCAGCCCGGCGGATCAGAGTCTGGAGGGCCGGGTCCATAGTCTTGATGTCAGAGAAATGGTGGCGGGCCGTGAGGCCTGTCCGGGATAATTTGTAGCGGATGTTTTTTTCCAGCCGCTG
>NZ_ONTA01000249.1:0-5879 GCF_900320625.1 Megasphaera sp. DJF_B143 | reverse complement strand
GTTTCCATTTCTACGGCCATAATGCCATAATCGGTGAGTTTTTTATTATCGATTTCTTCATCATAAAACCTGTCTACGGAGACGATATTGCCGACGCGGACCGAAAGGTTATGTTCTCTGGCTTTTTCATAGGCTGTGCGGAGAAGGTCAAAATCAGCCAGAGGAGCATAGTTGATGGCCGGGCCAAAGATATTTCGGATAATCGATGAATCCGTCGTCGCTCCCTGGGCGATGAGAACATCGCGAAGCTGGATATCTTCCCGCATGGCACCGCATGTACCGACGCGGATCAATTTCGTTACACCGTAACTTTCAAGGAGTTCATGGACGTAAATAGAAATAGACGGAATCCCCATACCCGTTCCCATGACAGAAACACGCTGCCCTTTATAGGTGCCGGTATATCCCAGGATATTTCGCACCCTGTTAAAGCACCGGGCGCCTTCCAAAAAGGTTTCAGCAATATATTTTGCCCGCAAAGGATCTCCGGGAAGTAATATACGGTCTGCAATCTCTCCATCTCTGGCTTCAATATGTAAACTCATAATAAGGACTCCTTTCGTCGTTCAGAAATGTCTACATACGTATTGTATCATGAATCCTATGCCCTGCCTAATTTTAACCTGCTTATGATTCATGGTATAATATAAAAGTACAGGGATATATCCTGTTATGTCGAATATTGTATCATCCGGAGGTTTTCTCTTTATGAATATTACTGTCTTAGGCTGTGGCCGCTGGGGAACTTTTCATGCCTGGTATGCTCACCGCATTGGCCATAATGTCACTCTCTGGGGCCGTCCCGGTTCTCCCCATCTGGCAGAACTTATTTCACAACGTCAGAATGAATACCTTCATATGCCTCTTGACATTGCTCTTACGGCCGACCTGACCGCCGCCCTGGCCGGTGCCGATATCGTCATTATCAGTATCAGCGCCCAGCAGCTGCGCAGTCTGGCCAAACAGATCAGGGCTACGCGCCTGACCCACATGCCCTTCGTCCTTTGCATGAAAGGATTGGAAACAGGGTCAGGTAAGAGACTTTCTACAATCATGAAAGAAGAACTGGGCGAAGACGCACGTACTGTCGTATGGGTGGGTCCGGGTCATGTACAGGATTTCCTTTCCGGTATGCCGAATTGCATGGTCATGGCATCAGATAATAAAGAACGGACACGGCGCATTGCCGATATTTTTAGCAGTCCCCTGATCCGCTTTTATTATGGCACAGATCTATTAGGCACGGAAATCGGTGCAGCCGCTAAAAATGTCTATGGCATCGCTGCCGGCATGCTCGACGGGTTCCACTACAGCAGCCTCAAAGGCGCTCTCATGGCCAGAGGTACCCATGAATTATCCCGGCTCGTCGCCGCTATGGGAGGCAGTGCCATGACCGTATACGGCCTGAGCCACCTGGGAGACTACGAAGCGACTCTTTTTTCCCAGCACAGCAACAATCGGCGGTTCGGTGAAGATTTCATTTTACAGAAACCATTTCATAAATTAGCCGAAGGAGTATATACCTGTGAAGCACTCATGGATTTATCGGCTCAATGGCAGGTAGAGCTGCCTATTACACAGGCTATTTATGATATCCTTTTCCAGCACAAAGATCCGGCAGAAGAACTGCGTACGCTCTTCCTTCGTTCCCAGAAAGAAGAATAAGTCCCGGATTACGGTCATAAAGAACAGGCTGTCGCATAAAGCAGTATTTGCTTCATGCAGCAGCCTGTTTTTATAATGCACAGAAACTATATCCAACGGTATACAAATATCTTATTCCGTCTTTTCTATAGTGACCGTCGTGCCATTGTCTGTTGTAACTTTGGATGTCGTATCCGGAGCCGTTTCTTTCTGTTCCGGCGCATTATGTTCCGCTATCGTCTTGGCATCAGCCGGACTGACAGGAGCAACGACCGGTGTAGGTGCTGGTTCCTGTGTAGAGGTATTCTGTGAAGCCTGTGCTGTTCCATCCACGGTAGTTGCTGTACCGCCTGCTACTGCCGCCGCTGCCGCCGCTCCATTGTCATCGGCTACGACACCAGCCCAGATAGAAATGATTTTGCCATTTTCTACACCGAAACTATATCCGCCAAACGCATTGGGCAGGGACGGATTGGGTTCCATAGCGTAATGATAGTAGGTGACGCCATTGACTTCCCCTTTTCTTTCGCAGGGGCCGTATTTTTCTGTAATGACGGCTTCATCCATACCGACGCCGACACCAGCCGGCGTATTCAGTCCATTATGCCCTGAAGAAAGGACAGTAAAAACAGTGCTGACATCAGAAGGATTCGATGTAACGATAAAAGAATTGCCATAGGTGTAGGTTGCCTGCGTCGGCGTATCAAAATTCGTTGAATCAGGCTGGCCATAAAGGCTCTTCATATAACGGACAGCCGAGCCGGGACCGATGCCACCGACAAGGACCTGGTCATATGGTATAGCAGCCAGACAGACCGAGGCGCTCATAACGGCTCCTGTAACGAGAATACATACTTTTTTCAAAATCTGCTGAAACTTCATGATACTTCCTTCTTTCCCTGTATTTCAATCCGTATCTAGTATAGCAGATACAGAAAAAATGTGAACTATCAGTTTATACTTTTTACCGGTCAAAAAAGGGATCCTTTCCAGAAACGGATATGGCAATACCCAGCCACTTATATTCACAACCATAGGGCATTTCACCTGCCGCTTTTCCAATAGACGCATAAATCCGGCTGTCGGTCAGCTCCCGGTGTGCCGCCAGCGCAGCGGAAGACAAGGCAATGCCCAGATCGACGTAGATATACGCACAATTGCCACCGGCTTCCCGGCAGCTGCCGCAATCGCCAAAATCACAGAAATTACAGTGAGCCAGGCCGCGGTAGCTTTTTTCAATACCGATGAGAACTACGGCGTCGGCCTGCCGTACATTGCCTGCATCCCGTCCATACCAGTGCTGCCAGGAATCACCAAAATATTTCTTTCCGATTTCTTCCATTTTATCAGCCAGCGCATCCTTTTCTTCTCCCGTAACGACCAGCGTATGGATACCATCAATATGCCGCGTTTTCGGCGCTGTCCTGGCTGCTGCACACATGCGGGCCGCCGTTTCCAGAACGGCTTTTTTTTCCATTTCATCCCCTGTATAAATCATCGCCTATCATCCTCCTTGAAATAATGTTTCTTTTTCTATCATACCAGAGTCTGCCCCGGCCTGCCAGTATAGACCAGAATAATGAAACGGAATGTTTCCGCTATCACCTTGCCTAAACAGAATAAACACGTTATAATACTCATCAAATACCCATATTTTGAATTTAAAAAGGAGTTGCTATCAGATTTGGATGTCTCGCTAGGGGAACAATTTATGGTCATCGTATTGCTCATCATCGGGAATGGCATTTTTTCTATGCTGGAAATGTCCATCGTCAGCTGTAGTCAGGCCCGTCTGGAGGCTTTGGTAGAGGAAGGAAACAATTCTGCCCGTATTGTCATCCGGTTGCGGGAAAACCCGAATAAAATGTTTTCTACCGTACAATTCGGCATGACTCTGGTCAGCCTGCTCACCGGTGTCTATGGCGGTACAGCCATGGCAGAGCCCATGTCCCACTCTCTCATAGACCTCTATCCGCCTATAGCTCCTTATGCCTACTCAGTTAGCCTGACAACGCTGGTCATTGCCATTACCTATCTGACATTGATTCTGGGAGAACTGGTTCCTAAACGTCTGGCTATTGATAATCCAGAACGGATTGCCTGTTTTCTGGCCCGCCCCATGTTATATTTTTCTTCTCTCTGTACACCGCTGGTATGGTTTCTGTCTGCTTCGACGGCAGCCGTTATGAAACTCATGGGGGCCGGTCATCCACAAAAGAAACCCGTCACAGAAGACGAAATCAAGCTGCTCCTCGAACAGGGAGCCGAGCTGGGTGCCTTTGCCAAAGAAGAGCCGGAACTGGTAGACCGCGTATTCCGTCTCGGCGATATGGATGTAAGCGATATCATGACTAACCGTACCCAGGTGGACTGGATTGATTTGGAAGATCCGGAAGAAACGGTCATCCGAGAAATGTTAGATTGCCATCATCTAATCATGCCGGTAGGGCGTGGGTCACTCGACGATTTTGTCGGCGTCGTATCCATTACCGATGTTTTTGGCAAATATCACGCTTCCGTCCTTAAACAGCATACACCGTCGATGATACAGATTCTGGAGGACAGCCTGCGCCGGCCTATCTATGTTCCCGAATCGATGGATATTATGAAAGTCGTCCAGACTTTCCGCGAACACGGTGTCCATGAAGCGGTGGTCCTCGATGAATATGGCAGCCTGAGCGGCATCGTCACGCTCCATGACATTCTGGAAGAACTACTGGGAATCATGCCTGCCGGTGAAGAGGAAAAGCAGGAAGAAGCCAACCGCATCATCCGCCGGGGCCCCGGCGAATGGCTCATGGAAGGTCTGCTCACAATCGAAGAATTTAAAGATTTCTTTGACCTCGATGAAGACCTTCCCGGAGAAGAAGACGATTTATACAAAACACTGGCCGGATTCGTTACGTATAAAATAGGCCGTATCCCTACCGAAACGGATACATGCAGCTGGAAAAACTTCACTTTTGAAGTCATGGATATGGATAATCTCCGCGTCGATAAAATTCTGGTAACAAAAAAAGAGACCGCTGAATGAGCGGTCTCAATTTTTTTTATCATACCCAGATTCCAATGCCGCCGTGGCCATGGTGATGCCATCCGCCGCCCCATCCGACACCGATACCGATGCCAATCGGCCTGCGTCCGGAATCGTGATTCGATGAATCAGCAGGCTCAATGACTTTAACGGTCCGGGTAATGGTACGTACCGTGTTACCCATGCGTAAATCGATAACAAGGTCTGCCTTCCCTTCCGATTTAGACACGATATTCATTTTTTCAGAAATATCGGCTACAGAAGGATTCAGACTGGTAATTTTGATATCATAGGGCAGTCGTCCCGGCATGCGGACGCGCAGGATGCCATAGCTTCCCATCGGTATTTTACCTGGATATACCGTCACTTCTGCCTTATCGAGCAACTTTTCCGGCGTTCCCAGAATGAGTACGGCATCATCATTATCCTGTAATTTCCAGACACAGGAATCATCTTTAGCGACAAAATAACTGCCTATAAGGATGTGACTGTCCGTATCATATGCTTTGACACTATAGAAATAGTCACCGGTAAGATTTTTTTCTACCCGGTAATAGTATCGTCCCGTATCTTGTGGGAGTCCTGTCTTTTCACGGGAAATTCCCTCAACAGCTCCTGTGACGGCATCATATACGCGGCCCGATGTAACATAATACTTGTTTGTATTTTTCATATGTACAGCCGGATCGGTAATGACGACCGGCTGTGTCTGTTCTGCCACAGACGGTGCCGCCTCAGCCGGCAACACCGTACCAGACGCCAGCACAGAAAGCGTACAGGCGCACCACAGCGCTGTGCAAAGACTTACATGCCAAATTCGTTTCATCAGACATCCCCCCTCAAGGAAATCTCTTACAAATCCAGATTGCGGACTTTCTTTGCATTTTCTTCAATAAATTTACGACGCGGTTCCACCTTATCTCCCATGAGGACGGAGAAAATCTTATCGGCTTCTACAGCGTCTTCCAGGTGTACCTTGAGCATAGTGCGATTCGCCGGATCCATCGTCGTTTCCCAGAGCTGTTCCGGATTCATTTCACCCAACCCTTTGTACCGCTGTACGACAACCGAGCTGTCTTTTCCCAATTCTTCCAACTTGGCATTCATCGCTTCATCCGTATAGAGATACCATACCTGTTTTCCCTTGCGTACCTGGTATAACGGCGGCTGGGCAATATATACATGGCCCTGTTCAATCAGC
>NZ_ONTA01000291.1:0-7015 GCF_900320625.1 Megasphaera sp. DJF_B143 | reverse complement strand
TTTTCAGATTTTTCATGGATGGATTCCTCCGTTCATAGTGAATTGGTATAGTTTTATTATATCATAGATTAGCAGATACGCTCAAAGGAAAATCTATGATATACTAGAAGCCGTGAGGTGAAATGAATCATGAACAATCCCTTTGAAAATATAACGATATTAGATTTTACTCATGTCTACTCCGGGCCGTACTGCACCATGCTCTTTGCCGACCTGGGGGCCAGAGTCATCAAAGTAGAGCGGCCGGGAAGCGGTGATGACACGCGGCATTACCTGCCATTTAAAAATAATGAAAGCGGGTATTTCGCCTATCTGAACCGCAATAAAGAGAGTATCACCCTGGATTTGAAATCACCGGAGGGAAAAGAGATAGCCCTCGGGCTGATGAAGCAGAGCGATATCGTCATTGAAAACTTTTCTGCCGGGACGATGGAGAAACTGGGCCTTTCCTATGAAGAAGCCCGGAAGGTCCGCCCTGACATCATCTATGCGTCCATCTCCGGATTCGGCCAGACCGGCCCCCTCTGCCATAAAGCGGCCTATGACAATATCGCCCAGGCTATGAGCGGCCTGCTGCGGGTCACGGGATATCCGGATCAGCCGCCGGTTAAAGTGGGGGTATCCATTGCCGATGCCAACGCCGGCATTCATGCGGCGTTCTGCCTGATGGCTGCCCTGTACTATCATGAGCATACGGGAAAAGGCCAGTATATCGACATTTCTATGATGGAAACGACCATGTCCGTGCTGGAAAATTTCGTCATTCAGTATACGCTGAACGGCGTCGTGCCCGAACGGATGGGCAATGAACATTCGGCCTCGGCGCCTTTTGATGTCTATGTGACGAAGGACGACTATGTCGCCGTGGCGACGGCCAGCAACCGCCTGTTCAGCCGCATGCAGGACGCCATGGGCATGGATATCATGTCGGACCCGCGGTTTGCCGAAAATACGCTGCGCCGCAAGAACTATGCTGAACTGAAGCCCATCATTGGGGCGTGGATGAAAGAGCATACGACGGCAGATATCGTCGCCTTGTTTGATCAGGCGGGAGTACCGGTGGCACCGCTCCTGCGCATCGATGAACTGGTACATCACCCGCAGATACGGCAGCGCGGCATGATGGAAACGCAGCATCATCCCGTCATCGGTGATTTTGAAATGCCGGGATTTCCCGCTCACTTTTCAGAAATACAGACTCCGGTCCGCAAAGCGGCACCGCTCCTCGGCGCCGATACGGATGACGTCCTGGCGGTCATGCTCGGCTTTAGCAAGGAAAAAATACAGGAGTTGAAAGACCGGGACATCGTCTAGAAAGAAAGGAATTATATACAATTGGGCAGCATAAAAGTACAAAAATTAGAAAAGTCGTTTGGCGTACGGAATATTTTCCACGACGTATCCTTTGAACTGCGCCGGGGAGAACGGCTGGGCCTGATCGGGGCCAATGGTGCGGGCAAATCGACACTCCTCAAATGTCTCATCGGAGAAGAAGAGTATGATGGAGGAACGTTTGTCCTTTCCGAAGGAGAATCGGTAGGATACCTGCAGCAGGACATCACCTATGATGATGACATAACGCTCAGGGACACGATGACAGCAGCCTGGCAGGATGTCCTCCGTCTGGAAGGCCAGTTAAAAGATGTAGAGAAACAGATGCAGAGCCAGCCGGATAATATGGAACTGATGAACCGTTACGCCCACATGCAGGAACGGTTCGAATGGCTGGGAGGATTCGAATATGAATCGATGAGCCGTAAGATCATTCAGGGACTGGGCTTTGGAGAAGCGGATATGGACCGGCCCGTACAGAGCTTTTCCGGTGGACAGAAGACGCGTATCAATCTGGCAAAGGCACTGGTACGGCGTCCGGACTATCTCTTCCTGGACGAACCGACGAACCATCTCGATATGGATATGCTCGAATGGCTGGAAGGGTACCTTTTATCCTATGGCGGGGGCATTCTCATCGTATCCCATGACCGGTATTTCCTTGACCGGGTCGCTACGGGGATTTTGGAACTGAGCCATGGGACAATCACCAAGTACAAAGGAAATTATACGCGGTATGTAGAACAAAGCCGTGCCCGTCGCAAAGCACTGGAAAATGCCTACCGGAAGCAGCAGGAACACATTCACGAAACGGAAGAGTATATCCGCAAATACAAAGCCGGAATCAAGGCCAAACAGGCCCGGGGGCGTCAGTCCCAGCTGGACCGGCTGGAACGGATTGAACTGGCACCGGAAGAAGCGACACTGCATTTTCATTTTGCCCCGGCGGAAGGCAGTGGGGAAAAAGTGCTGGTCCTCGACAATGTCTGTGGCGGTTACGGTGACAGACAGCTTTTCGATCACCTGAGTCTGCTCCTGCGCCGTGGTGAGTCGGCATCCCTCATCGGCCCCAATGGGACGGGCAAGACGACGCTGCTGCGGATGATTATGGGAGAAAAAGAACCGGACAGCGGTCATATCACATTGGGGAGCCGGGTCCGTATCGGTTATTTTGCCCAGGAACATACGGAACTGCACGGGGCATGGAGTGTACTGGAAGAAATCATGAATGCCTTCAGCTACAGCGAAGATGAAGCACGCAATGTCCTGGGGCGGTTCCTATTCACCGGCGACGATGTATTTAAAATGATCGATAGCTTAAGCGGTGGCGAACAGGCACGTCTGGCCTTATTGAAGCTATTCCTCGAAGGCCCGAATTTCCTCATCCTCGACGAACCGACGAACCATCTGGATATTCCGACACGGGAAATCCTGGAACAGGCCCTGCTTGATTTCGGCGGCACCTATCTGGTCGTATCCCATGACCGCTATTTCCTCGATAAGATTACCGGGCGGACGCTGGTTCTGGAAAACAAGAAACTGAAGGAATTCCTGGGCAATTACACCTATTACCGGGAAAAAGAACGGGAAGCGGCGGAACTGCAGGCACAGGAGGCAGCAGAACAGGGAACTGGAAAAACGGAAGAAAAACAAGAAGAAAAACGGCCGTCTTCCCAGACAGCGGCACAACCGGTCAAAGCGGTTGATACACCAGCAGTGAAAAAAGCGCCGTCCTATGGGACGGCACGCAAGCTGGAACAGATAGAAATGAAGATTGCCGAACTGGAAGCGACCGTCAAAATGTATGAATTCCAGCTGAACCAGCCGGAAAATCAGACGGACCCTGATAAGGCGATGGAACTGACAGGACTCTATGAACGTACGCAGCAAAAGTTGGACGAAGCTTATGACACCTGGGCGGAACTATCAGAAAAAGAATAAAGATGGCTCCTTTTCCTTGCAGTCAGCACCAATGTAATATATACTAACCAGTAGAGTGACATCGTGTTGACAAATACAAAGCAGGGAGTTATGTAGATGAACGAAAAAATTTTGCTGATCAATGATATACCGGGGTATGGAAAAGTAGCACTGGCAGCGATGATGCCCATTCTGGCCCATATGAAATACGATGTGTATAATCTGCCGACGGCCGTCGTATCCAATACGCTGGATTATGGGAAGTTCGATATCCTGGAAACGACGGAATACATGAAAAAGGCGCTGCAGGTCTGGGATGAACTGGGCTTTTCCTTCGATGCCGTTACGACGGGGTTTATCGTATCCCAGGAACAGGCAGACATTGTGACTCGCTTCTGCCAGGAACAATCCCGCCGGGGTGTGCGCATTTTTGTTGATCCCATCATGGGCGATGAAGGACATTTGTATAATGGCGTGGAAACAGAAACGGTAGAGCGGATGCGTAATCTGTGCCGTGTTGCCGATTACATCATGCCCAATTATACAGAAGCCGCCTATCTGGCCGGCATGGACTGCAGAGAAGGCGACCTGGACGAAACGGAAACACGGCAGCTCGTCGATGCGCTCCGCGCCATCTGTCCTCATTCCATCCTTATTACCAGCGTGCGGACCGGGGGAACCTATGTCGTGCTGGGGTATGATCATGAGCGGAATACCTATTTCCAACTGCCGTACAATCTGATTCCCGTCCGCTTCCCGGGCACGGGCGATGCTTTTTCGGCTATCCTGACAGGACAGGTGCTGCGCGGCCATGCGCTGGAAACAGCGGCCCTTCTTTCCATGGAGAGCGTGCGGAATCTTATCGCCGCCAATATGGGAGTACAGGATGTTTACAAAGGAATCCCCATCGAACAATGCCTGAATCTCGTCGAAGAAGTACAGACCGATTGACATGGAAAAGAGCGCTGCAGCCGGAGGGCAGCAGTGCTTTTTTATGGGCAATGAAGGATATGGGAATCATCATTAGATAGGAGAGATTGCGATGTATACGATACAAATCAAGCGGATATACGATCAGCCGGAATCGGCCGATGGTACACGGATTCTCGTAGACCGGCTCTGGCCCAGGGGAATCTCAAAGGAACGGGCCCATCTGGATCGTTGGGCCAAGGAAATCGCTCCGTCGCCGGAACTTAGGAAATGGTATGGCCATGATGCGGCGTTGTATGAAGAATTTTCAAAGCGCTATGTGGCAGAACTTGACATGAATGAGGCAGGTGCTTCATTTCTGGAGGACTGTCGTGCCTATCTGCAGCGGGGAAATGTGACCCTCGTATATGCGGCAAAAGACACGGCACACAGTCATGCCCTGGTCCTGCAGCATTGGCTGCTTCAGGCCCTGCCATAACGACAGGACAGAGACATAGAAAGAAAGGATGGATGTATTTTCATGAATGAAACAAAAACTTCGGTATTATCCAATGGACTTTTATGGTTTGGCGCCGGCATTTCTATTGCCGAAATTCTGACGGGGATGCTTCTGGCACCGTTGGGGTTCGGCAAAGGGCTTCTGGCTATTATTATCGGCCACGTCATCGGCGGTGCTGTCATGTTCGGCGCCGGCGTGATCGGCGGCCGGACCGGCAGGAGCGCCATGGAAACGGTGCAGATTTCCTTTGGACGCCAGGGAGCGAAATTGTTTGCCGGGCTGAACGTCATCCAGCTCATCGGCTGGACTGCCGTCATGATTGCCAGTGCTGCCGTAGCGGCCAATACGATTGCGGCTATCGGTACGGCCTTCTGGAGCGTCATCATAGCAGCTCTCATCGCGCTGTGGATCGTGCTGGGACTGAAAAATCTGGGACGCATCAATGTCATCGTCATAGCGGCCCTGCTGATCCTCACGCTGGTCCTGAGCGCTGTCATTTTCGGTGGTGGTGCATCTTTCCAGGCGGATGGCACGATGACTATGGGGGAAGCCATCGAACTGACCGTAGCTATGCCCCTTTCCTGGCTGCCCATTATTTCTGATTATACCCGTACGGCAGAAAAGCCCATCAAGGCGACGGCCGCCAGCTGTGGCGCCTACTTTATAGCGAGTACCTGGATGTTTGTCATCGGCATGGGGGCGGCTCTGTACACGGGACAAGACGACATTGCCGCCATTATGCTCCAGGCCGGTATGGGGCTGATCGGCATCCTGATCATCCTCCTGTCCACTGTGACGACGACCTTCCTCGATGCCTTTTCCGCCGGCGTCAGCGGCCGTAGCCTGATCCCCCAGGTTTCCGATACGGTCCTGGCCCTTATCGCCTGTGCCGGCGGTATGGTCCTGGCCATTGCTGTCGATGCCAGCCGGTTTGAAGATTTCCTCTATCTCATCGGATCAGTCTTTGCGCCCATGACGGCTATCCTCCTTTCGGATTACTTTATCCTGCGGCAGGACCATAGCAGTCAGAATGTCTGCTGGATTAATCTGATTCTCTGGATAGCGGGCTTTGCCCTGTACCGGGCACTCCTCGACGTGCAGACGCCGTGGGGGATTACCTTCCCGGTCATCGTACTGGTCATGCTGGCCAGTGCCATCATTCATAAACTGTTGCCGGCCAGAGCGTAAGGGCCGTGCCATAGCGCTCCGGCGCCGGATAAGCGAAACGGGCCGGTATACCATGGATAAACGTATTCATGGTATACCGGCCCGTTTTTTATAGCTGCCATGATTGCCGGAATGATAGGAAAAGGGCCTGGCACCTAGTGGCGTCAGGCCCTGGACAAAGGGGGTTATTGGATATCAATCGTGCCTGATTGTTCCTGCGTCTGGGGGTTGAGTTTCGGCAGGCCGATTTTCAGGACACCATTGCGGAAAGCTGCTTTAATGCCGGATTTGTCAATATTGTGGATGACAAACTGGCGCTGGAACGCTGTATTCATCCGTTCTCTGCATACATAACTCGTCTGATGCTGTGCATCATGCTGGTCTTCTTTATGCTGGGCGGCAATAGTCAGGACATCGTTGTCATAGGTGACGCTGATGTCTTCTTTATTGACACCAGGCAGATCCGTCGTCACAATATAAGCGGTACCCGTGTCTTCAATATCGCATTTCGGCATGCTCATCTGCGGCATACGGGAGAAAAAGCCGTCATTAAAGAAATCATCAAATACACTCGGAATAGCAAAATCATTGTTTAATACTGGAAATAAGTCTCTCATAATAATACCCTCTTTCGTAATTGGTAATGCCTGAGATCATTATTTACAGGTCTGTGCATTGCTTCTGTTCTTTTGACCTTTCCTTGTAATCTTCTTACTTCCGATTACACTTGTATTATACGTCTTATTAGCCACCATGTCAATAGAGTGCTAAGAAAAATTATTATTTTTTTAAAAATATCCCTGAAGCCCCCGTTGTGGGAACTTTTCAGGGATATCTTGCATCGTGTCAACTTTTGGCATGGCTGGCAGACCAGATGGTCGTATGACCGGGCAGTGAGATATGATCCGGCATCTGGCCGTACAGGGCATAATAGCGGCTGGCCAGAGCCGTATCGTGATTCTGGTCGATGATGATCAGCTTCGGATTATTCTGCATGAGACTGTCGATGGGAGCCATGGGCATGACGTTTTTGGCATTCCAGTCCAGCTTTCCCGGCTGTAATTTCTCCAATTCACCGGAAGGTACGGCCCGGTATATCGTTTTGCCGCTATAAAACACGGCACTGGTGCTGTATCCTTTGTAAAAGCAGATAGCCGTGTTGCTGGT
>NZ_ONTA01000095.1:0-3481 GCF_900320625.1 Megasphaera sp. DJF_B143 | reverse complement strand
TCCGCTCGGCGTCATTGCCATCATCTTCGAATCCCGCCCTAATGTCACTGTCGATGCGGCTGTCCTGTGTCTGAAATCAGGTAATGCGACCGTATTGCGCGGAGGCAGTGAAGCCATCCATTCCAACGTGGCTCTGGCGGGAGTCATCCGCCATGCCATTGCACGTGCCGGCCTTCCGTCCGATGCCGTTACGATTATGGAAAATACCGACCGGACCCTGGTCGGCGAACTGCTGACACTGCGCCAGTACATCAATCTGGCGATTCCCCGCGGGGGAGCCGGTCTGATCCGCATGGTCGTCGATACGGCGAAAGTTCCGGTCATCGAAACGGGAAGCGGCGTCTGCCATGTCTACGTCGATAAAGATGCCGACCTCGACATGGCCGTCAGCATCATTGAAAATGCCAAAGTATCCCGTCCCTCTACGTGCAATGCCATGGAAACACTGCTGGTCCACAAGGACGTCGTCCAGCCGCTTATGGAAAAGCTGGTACCGGTCCTGAAGGCCCGCCATGTTGAAATGAGGGCCGATACGGCTGCCAGAGAAGCTGGCGGAACGGGCATAGAAATGGCATCAGAAGAAGACTGGCGCACGGAATACAATGCCCTCATCATGTCTATCCGCACGGTTTCATCTCTCGATGAAGCGCTGGATCATATCCGCCGCTACAGCACCCATCATTCAGAAACTATTGTCACGGAAAATACAGATACGGCGGAACGATTCCTGCAGGAAGTCGATTCAGCAGCCGTGTATGTCAATGCCTCGACGCGGTTTACCGACGGCTTTGAATTTGGCTTTGGCGCAGAAATCGGCATCAGCACGCAGAAACTCCATGCCCGGGGACCGATGGGACTGGAAGCGCTGGTCAGCTATAAATATCTGATTCACGGTAAGGGACAGATCCGCCAATGATGCGATGCCTGCGCGGATACGTGCGGACGCTGCGTCAGTATGCGTCCTCGCCGAAGACGCAATATGAGTATAAACATTACGCCATTTTTTTGCTATTATATATAATAGTAGTGGCTATTATCTGGGGAGGTATGTATATCTATTATGGAAATCACTAGATTGGGTGTTATGGGCGGAACTTTCAATCCGATCCACCTGGGACACCTGATGATAGCCGAAGAAGCACGGGAAGCGTATTCGCTGGACCGCGTCCTCTTTATTCCTTCATACATTACCCCTCATAAAGAAGTACACGGCGCTACGGCACAACAGCGGCTGGAAATGACGCGTCTGGCGACGGCCGATAATCCCTATTTTACGGTCAGCGATATGGAAATACGCCGGAGAGGACCGTCGTATACGTTGGATACACTGCGTTTTTTAAAGAAATTGTACGGCCCCAGTCATGAATTGTATTTCATTTCCGGTACGGACACCATACAGGACCTTCCGAACTGGAATCATCCGGAAGATATATTACGTCTGTGCCATTTCATCGGCGCAACCCGTCCGGACGGTACAGAAGCCATTATGCCCGTCGTCCGGCATTTCGGCAGTCTGGGACATCACATCCTGAAGCTGTCCGTACCGACCATGGAACTCTCTTCGACGGAACTGCGCCGGCGCATCCGGGAAGGCCGCAGCATCCGCTATATGATTCCCCGGGCCGTTGCAGACTATATCAGGAAGAATGGGATATATCAATGTACAGTACAACGTTAAAAGAAGAAATAAAAAGTGATTTAAAAAGCATATTATCTGCCCACCGGTATAAGCATGTCCTGGGCGTAGCCAAGGCAGCCCGTCAGCTGGCTTTGCGTAATGACTATGATCCCGATAAAGCTGAAACGGCTGGTCTTCTGCACGATGCGGCCAAGCAGCTGCCTCTGGAGGAAATGCAGGAACTGGCCCGGCAGTCTTTCGGCGACCGTCTCGATGATGCCATCATGACAAACGGCGGCCTGCTCCACGGGTATGCGGCCGTTACCGTTGCCCGTACGAAGTATCACCTGACCGACGAGGAATTTCTTGCAGCCCTGGCCCATCATACGACTGGGGCAGAAGTTATGGGGACACTGGAAAAGATCATCTTTGTTGCCGATTACATCGAAGAAAACCGTGATTTCGACGGCGTAGAACACCTTCGCGAATTGGCCGCTGCAGACCTGGACCAGGCGGTCCTTGCCGGATACGATTCGACCATTTCCCATCTGCTGGAACAGGACAAGCTTATTTTTGCCGGCACGGTCATCAACCGCAATGCCCAGATTCTGGCGATGCAGAAGAAGGGGAGACAGAAAAATGGGTGAAACGCAAAAGAAAGGGAAGACGCGGAACAAGCGTCGCCGGACCGTCAGCCCGGATGAACGGAAACGCCGGTTCTGGCACAGATTGGGAATGGCAATCCTCATCGGGCTGGCTATCATTGCCGGTGTACTGGCCTGGTTTCATTTCCGTCCGTCACCGGCAAACGAAGAATTTGCCCAACAGAGTCCGGATATACCTCTCTATGTGCTGGTTATCGGTGTCGATGAAGAAGCGGCGCCTAGGACGAATTTCGTCGGACTGGCAGCCGTCAATAAAGAAAAGAAGACCGTTGATTTCATCATGCTGCCCAATAACACCAAGATTGAAGGACGGAAGGGAAAAGGAGTACAGGCACTGCAGGATATTTACACCGAAGGCGGGATGAGCCTTACCCGGGCTGTCGTAGAAGATATCTTCCACATCCGCATTCCGTATTATATTTCTTTTACGCCTGAATCGTTTGCCCGGATGATCGATATCAATGACGGCCTGCCACTGTATGTAGAAAAACCGATGTACGGGGAAACCAGCGATGGGGCGGTTGATTTCAATCTCGGCCAGGGATACCAGCTGCTTACGGGCCGGGAATCGGCCGGCTATATGGGCTATAGCGACAAGGAAGGTCCGCTTTTCCAGGCACTGCGGCAGGAACGATTCCTCAAGGCATTTTATGAAGACCGGGAAACCCACTTTGGCATAACGAATGCGGTAAACGCATACCGCGTCTGGCACGACGTAGATTCCAACATATCGGCCAAAGACATGGCACGACTTGTCTGGACATTCCGTAATGTGCCCGTGTCGGACATTCACTTTTACATGCTGCCCGGCGAAATTGCCAAGAGTGGAGAAACGAAAACGGCTACATCGGATACGTTATGGAATTTTGATCCCGTAGAAGTACAAAAGATCATCGGGACGAGCAGCCATGCCATAGCCAATGAATAGTACGGCGTGGATGGGATAAAAAAGGAGAAGATAGAAAGAAATGCCATTAGTAATGAAAGAACAGACACACGACACAAAGGAAAAGACTTGTTATGAAATCGCAGCCCAGGCTGCATATGACAAAAAAGGCTGGGATATCATCATCCTCGATATGATGACGGCATCAATCATGGCCGATTATTTTGTCATCTGCAGCGCCCGCAATACCCGTCAGGCCCAGAGTATTGCCGACAACGTGGAAGAAGAACTGGAAAAGAACGGATACACGGT
>NZ_ONTA01000003.1:0-2462 GCF_900320625.1 Megasphaera sp. DJF_B143 | reverse complement strand
GGCTCTTTTCATCAAACACCAAACTTCAAACTATCCCTTCCCACTAATCACTAACCACCAGCTTTTTCTCTTTCGATGAACGACCAACGGATCTTCTCACTCCACATCAAAGATTTTTCCCGGGTTGAGGATGTCGTTGGGATCGAAGGCTTTTTTTACAGCTTTCATGAGGGCCAGCTCTACCGGATCCGTGTAATGGGCCATGAGGTTCTTTCTCTTTTCGCCGATGCCGTGTTCTCCGGAGATACGGCCGCCGAGGCGGTATACGGCGTCATAGGCTGCTTTTTCAAAGGCTTCTACTTTGGCCGGCCACTGGTCGTCGGGAATGTCTTTTTTCAGGATGTCCAGGTGCAGGTTGCCATCTCCGGCATGAGCTACGGAACGGACCGGAGTCTTTTGGTCGGCACTGATTTTTTCCAGTTCTTTCAAGAGATCGGCCAGTTCATCGGCCGGGACAACGAAATCTTCCATGACCATGATGGGACTGTCTGTCGTCGAGGCTTCAGAGAAGTTCTTGCGCACTTTCCAGATCCGTTCGGCGTCGGCGACGAAGACATCGATGGCCCCGTGGTCGTGACAGAGTTCATCGAGGGCGACGCACAGGTCGTCGATGCGGTCTTCATCGTTGCTGTCTACCTGGATAATCATGTAATTTCCTATATCAGAATGAGGCTGTTTTTCCCCGAGGAATTTTTCTGTGACCCGTACAGAATCATTGTCCATAAATTCCAGGCAGGTCGGTTCGATGCCGGCTTTGGGCAGGGCGTTGACGATGGACATGGCGTCGTCGATAGTTTTGAAAATGGCCAGGACGTTGACGCTGTATTTGGGCAGGGGCACCAGTTTCAAGACCAGTTTTGTGATAATGCCCAACGTACCTTCGGAGCCGATGACGATTTTTTCCAGAGGATAGCCTGTCGATACTTTTTTTAAGCGGCTGCCCAGACGGGTAATCTGCCCCAGGGGCGTCACGACTTCAATGCTATAAATCTGGTCCCGCGTCGTACCGTAGCGGACGGCCCGGTTGCCGCCGGCATTGGTCGAGGCATTGCCGCCGATGAAGCAGGAATCACCACTGCAGGGATCGCCGGCATAGAGCAGGCCCTGGGCTTTGGCAGCAGCCTGTACGTCAGACGTGCGGACGCCCGGTTCGACTACCATGTACATTTTTTCCCCGTTCACTTCGAGGATACGGTTCATCTTTTCCGTGCTGAGTATGATGCCGCCATAGGTATTGGCGACGGCGCCGAATTCCAGCCCCGTGCCGGCGCCCCGGGGAATGACAGGGATATTTTCCGTATTGGCCAGCTGCAAGACCGCCGCTACATCTTCAGCCGTCGTCGGGTAGACTACGGCATCGGGCGTACGGAAAAATTCCCGTTCCACTCCTTCATCCCGTTCGTACTGGACGAGGCGGTCCGGATCGGTGGAAACGCCTTTTTCTCCCAGTATATCCACTAATTTCTGTATGATATCTTTGGTAATTTTCTGATATGGTTTCATCTCATATGCTCCCTTTCTGTATACACAAAGTCCGGACAGGCTATCCGTTCTGTCCGGACTTTTATATCATAGCTGATTTACTTTTCCTTGACAAGTATGGCCAGGATGGAAGAAATAATCATCATCGAAGCCAGGACGACAAAGCCCGTCGTAAAGTTGCTACCCGTCGATACGAGGCCGAACAGGTAGGGCCCGAAAAATCCTCCCAGATTGCCGATGGCATTGATGATGGCAATGGCAGCCGCTCCGGTGACGCCATCGAACATGCGCGACGGGAAGGTCCAGAATGGGCCTACGGGGCATTCACAGCAGGCCGTTGACAAGGACAGGCAGGCCAGGGCCAGGACGGGATAATTGTGGAAATACGTCCCTGCCAGAAGGCCCAGGGCACCGAGGAAAATGGGGACGGCCACGAATTTCTTTTTCTTGTGGGACCGGTCGGCATAGCCTGCCACAAAGCCCATGACCACGATGGCCGTGATCCAGGGGATGGCGCTGAGGATGCTGGTGATCATATTATTCGTGCCGGCCATGCCCTTGACGATCTGGGGCAGCCAGAATAAAATCCCGTAAAAGCCGATATTGAGCGTCGTATAAATGAGAGCAAAATGCCAGACCTGGGGTTTCGTGCAGACGCTCCACATGGAGGTGGAACTGCCCATGGGCTTCGTCGCCCGTTCGCCCGCTAGTTTCTGAACGAGCCAGTCTTTTTCTTCATCCGTCAGCCACGATACGTCCCGCGGAGAATCGAGGAGGACCCGGTAGGCCACGAAGGAACAGAGGACAGCCGGCAGCCCTTCACAGAGGAAGACCCACTGCCAGCCGGCTAGTCCTGCCAGCCCGTCCATGCCGAGAATGACGCCGCTCAGGACATTGCCGATGCACATGGAAATGGCCAGGGACATGTGAAAATAACTGAAGGCCCGCGTCTTTGCCTGGAGGGGGAACCAGTGATCGAG
>NZ_ONTA01000303.1:0-3463 GCF_900320625.1 Megasphaera sp. DJF_B143 | reverse complement strand
TTCCTGCCTATGCCCCGATTCCATGCCGTTCTTGAAGGTCACCGGGATATCCCGGGTTTGGCAACTCAAAATACATCTTTCTCTTATCTATTCATCAGGATAGCTTCCAGAATGTGATATAATAAATGCATAAAAAATTCTGCATGGTGCAGTAAATCATCGAGGCATTCCTTATGAAATCGTATTATACCATTGGTGAAACGGCAAAATTACTGGGCGTGACGACACAGACCCTGCGGCACTATGAAAAAATAGGTATTTTACAACCCCGTAAAATAGATTCACATACGGGATACCGCTATTATTCATTTGATCAGTTCCATATCATCGACCGGGTGAAATATCTTCAGGGATTAGGCCTGCATCTGACCGATATCGGCCAAATCATCAAAAAAGGGACCGTTGCCGGCCTTCTGCCTGCCCTGGAAAAGGAATGGCAGAAATCCTATCAGGAACTGGAACAGATTCAGAACCGCATCAAAGATATCGAATGGTACATCGAATATTTTACCTATCTGAGTAAAATAGATGATTCCAGCATTTTGTATCATCTCCATCTGCCGGAACGTCATATCATCCAGGTTCCCTGCTACGATACAGACGCTCTGGCCGATATGGAAATCCGCCTGGCGAAAGCCAAAGGCTCTTCCCGTCTCCATCACTTACCTTACCGGAGACAATATGGATATATTCTTTCTATTTCTGATTTGTTCGCCAGCCGTTTTCATCCTACACAGTATTTTATTTATCTGAAACACCGTCCGGATCAGTATCTTCCAGAATATAAAAAGCTGCCTGCCGGCGAATACATCTGTTTTCGCACCCAGGTTTTAAAAGAACATTGGGATACGACGCTGCTGCATAACTTTTTCTCTGATATGAACCAGCCGGAGCTTGCCCTGGCCCTGGAATTCGAAGATAACCTCGTTGAATATCAGGATGCCCAGTACGAAATACAGATGTATTCTCCTGAACAAACGCAAACCTTATAGCAGGAATAAGGTTGTACTCCGAATCGGTTCCACAAAGAGACGTAGCCTGCCTGTAAATGAGTTGAAAAGCATATTATTAATGACTATATCGCAAGAATAGGCTGTGAAATTCGTCAGCCTATTCTTTTTTTGCACACAAAAAAGAATTGACTCGTTTCTTACAAAAAGGTTTATGCTCTATTCATAGCAAAACATCGTTTTGCATAGTTCTTACAAATTGCTTTTAGGAGGAAACCATAATGAACACGACTGTATCGAGAGAAACTGAAATCCTGTATGTCGGGAGCGAACCGCAATTACCGGTAGAACGGCCGGAAACACCGCCGATTTATCCTTCCACTGCCAATATTATCAGTGATATGGATGACTATGATCGTGCTAATAAAGGGGAAAAATATTACTACTGCCGTACAGCCAACCCAAACCGCGATGGCGTAGCCCAGGCAGTATCTTATCTTGAACATGGTGAGCAGTCTCTGGTCTGCTCTTCCGGCATGGCGGCTATTTCTACAACCATTCTGTCCCTGGTAAAAGCCGGCGACCATATCATCACCAGCAATGCCATTTACGGGGAAACGATTGAATTATTCGACCGCATCGTAAAAAAATTTGGCGTTGAAGTAACCTATGTGGACCTGACCGATCCCGATGCCGTAGAACAGGCCATCCGGAAAAATACCCGCCTCATCTATACGGAAATCATTACCAACCCGCTGATCCGCATCATCGATATCGACGCCATCACCCGTTTCGCCCATAAAGCAGGCGCTCTTGTCGTCGTGGACAGCACATTCACGACACCCTTTGCTATCTGCCCGCTCGATCACGGTGCCGATATCGTCGTACACAGCATGACAAAATACTTCGGTGGCCACAGTGATATTACAGCCGGCTGCATTACCGGTCCTAAAGAGCTGATGAAAAAAATCTATTCCGACTATCTTCTTTTCGGCGGCTGCCTTGATCCCCAGAGTTCCTGGCTTCTCCTGCGCAGCATCCGCACCATGGAAATGCGCGTCACCCGCCAGTTCGCCAACGCGCGTGCCCTGGCCGAAGCCCTGCAGGCCGATCCGCATGTCCGCAATGTCAATTATCCGACTCTTTCCAATCATCCCCAGCATAAACTGGCTGAAACATTACTGCCCCATGGCTGCGGTGCCATGCTCAGTTTCCGCGTAGAAGACGACCGGCAGAAAGTCAATGAATTCATGCACCGGTTGAAGGTAGTCAAATATCTGGGAACACTGGGAGGTTATCGTACGACCATCGCCCACCCCGCTACGGCGTTCCGCTTTGATTTCACCCCACAGCAGCTTCGCGACATGGGAATGGAAGAAGGGCTGATCCGCATTTCATCGGGCATCGAATCGACAGAAGACCTGATAGCTGATTTCAAACAGGCGTTATCTGTATTTGATACAGTAAAGTAAGGCGGTGATTCCTATGTTGAAAAATATCAATCTGCCTATCGCCCTGTTAGCCGTCGGCCTGCTGTTCGCCCTGGTCGTCCCCATGGTGCTGGCACCGGAAGGAACGGCGTACGTCATCAGTATTTTCTATAATATAATGACGATTGATTTTCCCTGGGCTCTCATGCTCATCGCGTTTCTCAGTGCCGTCTTTGCCATCTTTATCATGTTTTCCAAATACGGGGATATCCGCCTCGGCGGGAATGGTGCCAAGCCTCACTATAAGACGTTCTCCTGGGCAGCTATGAACATGTGCTCTGCTGCCGGAGCCGGTATTTTCATCTTTGGCATGGTCGAATGGATGTATTATGTCAAAACACCGCCGTTCGGAGTCATTCCCGATTCAGTACAGGCCTATGAATATGCGTCAGCATACGGCATGTTCCACTGGGGATTTTCCGCATGGGCCATTTATCTTCCCGTCTCCCTGGCACTGGGATATATGTTCTGGAATAAGAAAGTAGACTCGCTGAATCTGTCTGATTTATGCAAATCCGTGCTAAAAGGCGAAAGTCTTCCGGTCCGCATTATCCGTAAAATAATCGACGGTCTCGTCGCCTTTGGCTATATCGGCGGTCTGGTCTGCACTGTCGGACTGGGTACATCCATTCTGGCAGAACTGGCTGGCTACCTGCTGGGCTTTGAAGTAACCTTTACGCTGCGCATCGCCGTAATACTCATCTTCTGCCTTTTCTTTATTCTTTCCACCTCCAAGAGTATTGCCAAGGGCATCAGTATCATCAGCGACTTCAATGTCAAACTGGCACTGGGATTTTTTATCTTCATCCTTATCGTCGGTCCTACGTCGTTTATTCTCAATAACTTCACCATGGCTGTCGGAACCAATATCCGGGAATTCGTGCACATGAGTTTCAATACCGACGCCATTGCCCAGACAGGATTTGTCCAGCAATGGACCGTATTCTACTGGGCCTGGTATCTGGGCTGTACGATTTCTGACGGTTTGTGGCTGGCCCGTGTTTCCTATGGCCGTACGTTCCG
>NZ_ONTA01000008.1:0-5056 GCF_900320625.1 Megasphaera sp. DJF_B143 | reverse complement strand
GCCGCTGGATTCGCTTTTGCCAATGGCAATGTACAGGCTACTGCCAGCACCCAGGCTGCCAAGGCAGCGGTTCATCAGGCCTCGCCCGTTGTCACCAACGGCTTTGCCAATTCATATGCCCAGAGCACTCATCACACCAGCCTCTACTAAGAATCCGTGCGTTTCAACCCAAAAAAGCTGCTCCTAGGCAGCTTTTTTGGGTTGAAACGCACGGGGAGACGGCTCTGCAGCCGGGCAAGATCATGCACAAAAGCTATGTAAATTATAGCCATATTATATTTTATTTTCATGAAAAAGTATTGTACAATACAATCACTCAAAGGGTTATTGTATTTATAAAGGAGCTAATTCATCATGAAAAGCGTAAAAGTCTGTGTTATTGCCTGCATCATTGCCGTTGCCGCTGTCGCTGGTACTGCTTTTGCCAACTATGGCAATGCTACAAATGAAAATTTCAGCAGCCAGGTCGTATATAACTACACTGCCTATGGCAAAATGATTACAGAAGCTGCATTGAATAGATAAGAAACACTTTTGTGAGTAAAGGGACGCCAATTCAGGATTACTGATGGCGTCCCTTTTTCGTGCTCATCTGTACAAGGAAGCATAAAACGTCTACAATAAGGATATCTGCCATATTTCTTCATGACAGGAAGGAGCGTTTATCATGAGTTTAGCCGCAAATACCGCTGATACGGCCCAGACTGCAGCCTCTGCCGTAAAGGCAGATGTGCAGAACCAGGTCACCCAGAGTGTCTCCGCTCTGGATCAGTTAAAAGAATTTTTATTGAACCACGGTCCCGATGTCATCTATGCCATCATCATCTTTATTATTGGCCGCTATATCGCCAAAGGATTCAAAAACGTAGCCATCCGTATGATGACCCATGCCAATTACGATCATACGGTCATTACCTTTGTCAGCCAGATGATTTATTATGCCATCATGGCTCTGGTCATCCTTTCGGCTCTCAATAAAGCGGGAATCCCGACCAATTCGTTTTTAGCTGCATTTGGTGCCTTCGGTCTCGCCGTTGGTCTGGCCTTGCAGAATAATCTGTCCAATTTTGCTTCTGGCCTGCTCATCCTGATTTTCAAGCCGTTCAAAGCCGGTGACTGGGTATCGATCGGCGGCGTCGAAGGCAGTATCAAAGGAATCCAGATGCTAAATACGGCCGTTATCACCAAAGACAACAAAACCGTATTCATTCCCAATTCTATCATCACCTCCAATCAGGTCATCAATAGTTCCTATCAGGATGAACGGTATATTTCTTTCTTGTTCGACATCGGCTACGACAATGATCACCATAAAGCGATCGCTATCCTGAAAGACATTTTCCAATCAGACAAGCGGATTCTGAACGCCGATACGATGGAAATCGGCATCAAGGAATTTGCTGACAATTCCGTGCGTATCGCCGCGTATCCTAAAGTAGCCAATGCCGATTATCTGCCCGTATTCTATGATACCATGTCCCGTGTCAAAGACGCCTTTGATGCCGGTGGCATCGATATTCCCTTCCCACAGCGCGTCGTCTATGTGCGGGAAGAAAAGAAAGAAAATTAGTATATAAAAAGAGGTATATTATGTCTGTATTCCGCACAGTATCTGTCTTTATCCTGATTGCCCTTTCCTGTACCCCGGCACTGGCCCGTACGCCGGCAACTCCCGTGAATGCATCCCATGCCACGCGGACCGCAGTCCATGCCAAAGCGGCTGCATCCGAGCTTCCCATGGTTCAGGGCATTCCCCTTGACCAGGTCCGGGAATTGTATGATCAGGAACCACCCCATATTCTGTCTCATTACACGGAAGAACAACCGGCTTCCCTGCGGCCAGTCCTGCGTTGGGACAAAGTAAAAGGAGCCGTATCCTATGAAGTAGAAATCACGCCGCCTCAGATGCCTTCTCAGACGATACGTCATATTTTCGTTCCCGGATATAATGCCGTTCTCCCGGCCAATACGCAAAAAGGGACGGCAACCTGGCGCGTCCGTGCCCTTGATTTCGACTACAATCCTATCACAGCCTATTCACCGGAAGAACCGATGTACGTAGACCCGCAGCAGCAGCCTGCGCTCTACCCTCATCCGCTCAGCAAATTTAACACGGGGAATGGTGCAACACTGCTTTATCCAGTATACAACTGGGTTCCCGTGACCGGGGCCGCATCCTATAAAGTAGAAATTCTCACATCCCCCGACGTAATGCCGGATCAGGATGCACCGGACAATCTGGTTATGGGCCGCGGCACATCTCATTGGTTCGACTGGTATGACGACAGCCCCCGTATGTCCACCCAGACTTTGTACTGGCGCGTCCGTGCTTACACCAAAGACAACCAGCCTCTGGGCGTATTCTGCCCGCCCCAGCCAATGATGATTAATCCGGATAAACCGTATATTATAGGCACGCTGGGTGACAGCATTACCCACGGCGGCGGAGACCTGTCCTATTCACCATCAGACTGGGAATTCAGTTATCAGCATTACCTCGATTTTGATACCATTAACCTGGGAGAAAGCGGCGATACCAGTGAGATGACACGGGAACGCTTTGAAAAGGATGTCCTTCCCTTTCATCTGAAATACCTGATTATTATGACCGGCAGCAACAGTCTTCGCGGCTGGACCAGTGCCGACGATGTCATCAGCGACCTGGCTGCCATCAAAGAAAAATGCCTCGACCATGACATCCAGCCCATTTTCCTCACCCTGCCACCCATCAATCCGGCCAATATCAAAAAAGCCTTTGACGAACCGACAGCGGAAGACTGGCGGGAACGTTTTCAGAAGGTCAATGCATGGATACGCCAGCAGACCCATATTGATCTGTCTGCCAAAATCCCGGAAGACCAGGAATTACCGACTGCACTGGGTATCGATGGCATCCATCTGAACAGTACGGGCAAACAGCTCATGGCGCAGGCCATCAATGAACAATGGGCTTCGGTGACAGGAGAAACTCAAGAAACTCGATAAAAACAACGAACCGGCTTTTTTCTATACATATCATGTACGGAAAAAAGCCGGTTTGTCATGCAATATCCACGGAATAATCAGAGTTATGCCTCATCCATGATGACGGCCACCGAACCATCTTCGCTTATGGCACGGCAGGCATTTTCATAGACTTCGACAAATGCATAATTACCGTGCAGGGCCAGTCCCCTGGCCTTTTCCATATATTCCGGCAGCGATTCGCCCCGCTTGTAATGTTCGATGATGTCCCCCGTTAAATCCAGCGTATGGACTTCATAGGGATCACCCAGGTAACACCGGGATACGATGCCAATCAGCGTGCCCCGGATGGCGATTTCCGGAAATTCCTCTTCTATGATTTTCATAAATTTATCGAGCAATTCCGAGCTGAGATGAGCGCCTCCGGCATCGAGCCGGCGCAGTGCTTCACAGTATTCCCGTGAGCGTGGCCTGCGCAGCAGGAGAGCCAGTTTTCCCGTATCCATCTGCATTTTTCCCCGCTGGCGGCGCGGTGCCACCGAAAGCCGCGTATGGTTTTCGGTTTTCGTATCGGCCTGCGTCCGGGGACGCAAAATAAAACGTGCCATTCCTATCATCTCCTTACGTTAGTGGCGTGTCAGGACGCGCCGTACATGGAGACGGTCCGCCTGTGGCAGTGTTTCTTCTCCGATTGGACGGCCAGAAGCCGGAACAGCCCGTTCTCTGCCCCAATCGCGGATAGCTTCGATTTTCTCCGGACTGGTTTTCGACAGGGGAACGACATTTTCAAAGGTCGAAATCACATCGTCATCGCTCAGTTTCCCGTTTTCATCAGCCAGGCGGTGATAGGCCAGTTCCCGGACAGTAGATTCCAGATCAGCACCGGTAAAGCCGTCACTCAGTTCCACCAGCTTATCGGCAAATTCCGGAACAGCAGCCAGCCGGGCATGGAGATATCTATCAAAATAGAGCGCCAGGATTTCCCTGCGCTCTTCCGCTGTCGGCAAATCGACAAAAAAGAGTTCATCAAACCGGCCGCGGCGCAGCAATTCGCTGGGAAGCATGGAAACATCATTGGCCGTAGCTACGACAAAGACCTGTTTTTTACATTCCTGCAGCCAGAACAAAAACTGCCCCACCATGCGGGTCGATACGCCTCCATCATTGGACGAGCCGGCGCCGGAAAGGCCTTTTTCGATTTCGTCGATCCAGAGGATACACGGCGACACATTTTCCGCCGTCGTGAGCGCATCTTTCAGCTGCTGTTCCGACTGACCCACATAGCTGCCCTGGACGGTAGCGAAATCGAGGCGGTACAAGGGTAACTGCCAATTTGCTGAAATAGACTTGGCCGACATAGATTTGCCGCAGCCGGGTACCCCGACGAGGAGAATTCCCCGTGGCGGCTGCAGATGAAGCTGGCGCATCTGTTCCCGTTTTTCCGGCCGCAGCAGCTCTTTCTTTTCATCGAGCCAGTTGCGCAGGCCCTGAAGACCTCCGACGTTTTTCATATCAGGATCGACATCGATTTTTTCCAGGCCGGAAATATTGGAAAAAAGGCGGTTTTTGGCAGACCGCACTTCGGCCATGTCTTCATTGCGTATCTGTCCATTGGCGACGAGAGCGGCCATGACATTTTCCGCTTCAATCTGGGTAACACCAGCCAGTGTTGCCGCGGCATCGCGCATTTCTTCTTCGCCCCATTCGATGGGCATTTCCTGACGGTAGTCGTCGATGAACCGCCTGATGATGTCATACATTTCTTCTTCCCCGGGAAGGTCCAGACTGACGATGAGGCCATGGCGCTGCAGCGTGTTCCAGACGGGTTTATTAGTCAGGACGATCAGGCAGGTACCGTGTTCGACTGCCAGATTGACTACATCGAGGAGGCGTTGGGCATCGGACGTATCACTGCTGATATCCGAAACTTCTGTCAGTACCAGCGTCTGATTGTCCCGGTGCTGGGTCCGCATCATATCGGCCGCGAAATCAAGCGCTGACACAAAAGACACCGCACCTTCATCGACCGCATCACCGGTGCGGATATCGTAAATGCCACGGGAAAAGGTATGGACGAAGAAACTTCCCTCTT
>NZ_ONTA01000214.1:0-7823 GCF_900320625.1 Megasphaera sp. DJF_B143 | reverse complement strand
AGCTGTAGCACAGGAAGCTGCTGGCACAGCGGAATATACATTTGACGTTACCGATATGGATTTGTTCTATGGTGATTTCCAGGCGCTGAATAGTATCAGTATGAAAATAAAAAAACATGAAATCACTGCCCTCATCGGACCTTCCGGCTGCGGAAAATCGACGTTTTTGAAAACACTGAATCGCATGAATGACTGGGTGGAGGGATGTCGTGTCACCGGTAAAATTCTCTTTGAAGGAAAAGATATTTTTAAAGAAGTCGATCCCCTGGCTTTGCGCTACCGCGTCGGCATGGTTTTCCAGCAGCCGACCCCCTTCCCTAAGAGCATCTACGAAAATATCGCCTACGGACCACGTATCCAGGGCATTAAAAATAAACAGAAACTCGATGAAATCGTTGAAAAAAGTCTCCGTCAGGCAGCCTGCTGGGATGAAATGAAGGACCGTCTCCAGAAGAGTGCCCTTGGCCTTTCCGGCGGCCAGCAGCAGCGTCTGTGCATTGCCCGCACGCTGGCAGCTGACCCGTCGGTCATTCTCATGGACGAACCGACGTCGGCACTGGACCCGATTTCCACACAGAAAATCGAAGATCTGGCACTGGAATTAAAAGAAAATTATACCATCGTCATCGTAACGCACAGCATGCAGCAGGCACGCCGTATATCCGATAAGACAGCGTTTTTCCTTTTGGGGGAACTGATTGAATTCAATAATACGCTGGATATGTTCACCAATCCGTCCAATCCGAAGACGGAAGAATACATTACAGGCCGGTTCGGCTAAGAGGGGAGCGTCTATACATTATGTTAGAAGTTTACGAGAAATCCGTGACGGAACTGCGCAATGAAATGATCGAATTAGGCATAAAAGTGGAGCAGGCCGTCGATAATGCCTGGAAAGCACTGGAACAGAAAGACATCGAACTGGCTAACCGGATTTATAACGGCGATGATGAAATCGATACGATGGTCAGGGACTGCATGAAAAAAGACCTGACGATCAGCATGATGCAGGGCCCTGTTGCAGCCGATTACCGCGCTCTGATGGCTACATTGAAAATCCTTTCCGATCTGGAACGGATAGCTGATCACTGTGCCGATATCAGCCATTATGTCATCCATCTGGAAAAAACGCACCATAATAGACCCCTGCCGGCAGGCCTTAGGGAAATGTATGGCGTCATGTCGTCTATGGTCAGCGATGTCATCGATTTTTATAAAGAAAAAGGATCAGCTGGCCGTGCCGGGATGATGCGTGACAAGGATGATATTGTCGATATGGCATTTAATTCTATCATGGCAGAAATCTCTAAAGAAATTACAGCCCATCCGGAAAACTCCCGTGATTATATCGCCATCGTCCTGGTGGTGAAATATATTGAACGCATGGCCGACCATGCCAACAACATTGCCGAATGGCTCATATACCGCGATACGAACGAACTGCGCATATAGTATTTCGTTTGTTTTATACCGTAAGAAGGGCTGTCACACGAAACAATTCTGCTTCGTGTGACAGCCCTTTTGATGTAATCCGATTAATATTCCGGTGGCAGTGTGTTTTTTGTGTGGGGAATTCCCATGGACGATTTCTGTATATCATCATCTTTGGCAGCCGGGCGGGTAAAACCCTGTCCTACGACTTCTGATGCGTCGCTGATGATCATGAATGCCTGGGGATCCAGTTTGTTTACCAGTTCTTTTACCTTAGATACTTCCGTCAGTTTAATGATGGCATAGACAATCTGCTTATCCTGCATCGTATAAGCACCCTGACCATGGAGATACGTGGCGCCATGACCGGTATAGCGCATCAGGACCTGGGCAATCATGCTGGCCCGGTTTGAAATGATGACGACCGATTTGCGCTGTTTGAGCCCGACGACGACTTTGTTGGTGACAAAGGCAGAAATATAGACTCCGACGAAGGTCAGGACAGCCAGTTCCAGCGTGAATAAGTAAGCTGCAAAAATAAGGATGAAGCCGTTGAGAATCATGACGACATTCCCCATTTCCAGGGAATAATATTTTTTCACGATGGCTCCGACGACATCCAGGCCGCCGCTGTTTCCGTTGTACTTGTAAATGATTCCCATGCCGAGACCGTTTACGGCACCGCCGGTAATGGCGGAAATAATCGGGTCCTTGACAAGCATCAGGTCGGTCAGAAAGGCCGTGGCATCGAAGGCAATGGAAATAACAATCGTTCCGACAATACTGAGTATCGTATACTGACGGCCCATGAACTTATAACAGGCTGCCATGATTGGTATATTCAGGATGAACATGCCGATACCGATGGGAAGGCCTGTCAGGTAATAAATGAGAATGGAAATACCGCCAATTCCTCCGCTCAGGAGATGGTGGGGAATGAAAAATGCCGTGACCCCCGCTGCGGCGATAAAGCTTCCAATGGTGGTGGCGATGTACGGAATCAGAAACTCTTTCAAATTGAAATCTTCTTTTACTTTCATGATGCCTCCCTGATCTGAATAGTTGAAAGTACGTTGTAAAATGCGAAAAAAAACATTATAATGAAGATTACAATACAGGCATTGTATGTATACGTATGCCCGCCGGTACACGGCCTGTCACATGGATATCCGGCTGTCTCATCATTATAGCATACGTAAGTTTTAATTCAACACAAAAAAATGTAAATCCCAATAGAAAAATACGGCGTATCATGGACAGAGAACAGGAGATATAACATGATAGAAGAAAAAGCATATGGAAAAATCAATCTGGCGCTGCAGATTACGGGCAGACGTGAAGATGGATACCATGACATTGACACGGTATTCCAGTCTATCGGCCTGTGTGACACGATTCAGCTGG
This sequence comes from Megasphaera sp. DJF_B143, assembly GCF_900320625.1. Taxonomy (NCBI): domain Bacteria; kingdom Bacillati; phylum Bacillota; class Negativicutes; order Veillonellales; family Veillonellaceae; genus Megasphaera; species Megasphaera sp. DJF_B143. The sequence continues at coordinate 4,988 of NZ_ONTA01000214.1, read as the reverse complement.
AACAAGCGGATTCTTTGGAAATTTCCTGCTCTGAACCAGCTCTTCCCTGTGACCAGTCTAACCTGGCCTACAAGGCGTATGAAGCGCTGAGGCCGTATTGCAAGGGCAGGGCAGGCGTCCGTATCCATATCATCAAGAAAATCCCTATCGCTGCCGGATTGGCCGGTGGCAGTACCGATTGTGCCGCTGTTCTGCGCGGCCTGAACCGGCTCTGGCACCTGGGTCTTTCCTACGACCGTTTGTGTCATATCGGCGCACGTCTCGGTGCAGACGTTCCCTTTTGTATCCGCGGTGGTACGGCCCGCGGTACGGGCATTGGGGAAATACTGAAAAAACTGCCTTCGCTGCCAGACTGGCCTGTACTCATCGTCCATCCACATATTGCCGTTCATACGGGTAGAGCGTACAGCCTGTTTGATTCCCAGCCTGTACGTTCTCCGGTCGATATCAATGCCCAGGAAGAAGCCGTACGGGCCGGCCTGTTGGAACGGGTTACGTCGGCACTGGGAAATACCTTTGAAGAACTGGTCATTCCCGACGTGCCGGAAATCAGCCGGTTCAAACAGTTATTGCGCAAAGAAGGACTGAAACCGCTCATGTCAGGCAGTGGCCCGACTCTCTTTGCACTCGTTCCGCCTTCTCTGAAACATCATGAGGTTGCGGGACGGCTGCGGCAGCTGGCAGGTGATGCCGATATCTTTACCAGTACATTAGTTACGGGGGATTGAATACGATGGAAACGAATACAAGACATACAAAGCTGGAACCGATTAAATTAGATGCGTATAAACCACTGCGCGAAGTCGTCAGTGAGTCATTGCGCAAAGCGATTAAAGATGGTGTTTTAAAACCGGGCGAACGGCTCATGGAAATCCAACTGGCCGATGAACTGGGGGTCAGCCGCACGCCTATCCGGGAAGCCATCCGCAAACTGGAGCTGGAAGGGTTTGTCGTCATGGTGCCGAGACGCGGTACCTATGTGGCTGATATTTCTCTCAAGGATATTGCCCAGGTCTTTGAAATCCGCAGTGCTCTCGAAGAATTGTCGGCGGGGCTGGCGGCAGAACGGATTACACCCGATGAACTGGAGGACCTGGAACGGATACTCGTAGAAATTAACGAGTATATTGCCAATGATGATTTCGATAAGATCGTCGATGCCGACATCCGATTCCACGACGTTCTGTACCATGCCAGCCGCAATAACCGGCTCGTCGATATACTGAATAACCTCAGGGAACAGATGCTGCGTTTCCGTTCTATTTCCATGCACTATCCGGGCCGCCTGGCAGCAACCTGGGAAGAACACCGGCAGCTCGTGGAAAATATAGCCAACCACAATAGTGCACAGGCGCGTAAAATTGCGAAAAAACATATGGAAAATTCTGAAAAAACACTGCTCAAAGGCATCAGCAAGGATGAGGAATCGGCCCGCTGGGTACACGAACTGTTTCCTCATTCTCCTGAAGAGCATTCGTAACAGGCAGGTGTGACGCTCATGCATCAGTTGACTCATTGTTTGAAAACATTCCGGCATAAGTTTGACCGCGATGACGATTTTGAAGAATTTCTCTTTATTCTGGCATTTATGCTGTTTGTATTGTTATTTGTCCGGGTCCTGGTGGCCATATATATGGGACATTGGGGGTTATTTGAATGAAGACATATGTATTGCCCTATGGAAAAGGAAATCAAAAGGCAGATATACCGGAAGACCATGTATTATATGATTTGCATGGCCCTCATGCGGAAGCCGTTGAGGACGAAGAACAGGCTGTACGGGAGGCCCTGCGTCATCCCATTGACTGCCAGCCTCTGGATGATATCATACAGCCGTCCGATACGGTCTGCATCGTCGTCAGTGATATAACCCGGCTGGTTCATACGGACCGCATGCTGCCCGTACTGGTGCAGGAATTGAACCGTATTGGCGTACAGGACCATCAGATCACGGTCCTCGTTTCCCAGGGAACCCACCGGGCTCACACGGAACAAGAAAATGAAATAGTCTGCGGCAGCGATATGGTGCGCCGCCTGCACATCGTCCAGCATGACTGCCATGATGCCAGTGCCCTGACCTGCGTGGGCCGTACGAGCTTTGGTAATGATGTCTATATCAATTCCCTGGCGGCAAAGGCCGATAAACTGATCCTGACGGGAGCCGTTTCCTTCCATCCCATGGCCGGATTTGGCGGCGGGAGGAAAGCCGTATTGCCAGGGATTGCCGGCTTTGATACGATTATGCGCAATCACTCCCTGGCTCTTTCAGAGGTTCCGGGCGGTGGCTGTCATCCCGGTTGTCATGCCGGAGCTCTAGAGAGAAATCCCTTCCATGAAGATATGAAGGAAGCCTGTGCCATGGTCCGGCCCGACTTTCTCATCAATACCGTATTTACACCTGACGGGGATTTATATGAAGTCGTAGCCGGTCACTGGAATACAGCATGGGAAAAAGGATGCCGTGATTTGCTTCGTATAGGGAGTGTACCGATACAGAAGCTGGCCGATGTGACTATAGCGTCTGCCGGCGGATATCCCAAGGACCTGAATCTGTATCAGTCTGTGAAGGCGCACATGAATGCCGTCCTGGCGACCAGACCGGGAGGAATACTCATCTTTACACTGGAATGTCCTGACATTCAGGAACCGGCTATTTTTACGGACTGGTTTTTCCGCAATGACCTGGATGCGTGTGAACGCGAACTGCGCAATCAGTTCCTCATGCCCGGATTTGTTGCCTTTAAGGCACGCTGCATCATTCAGTCGATGAAGGCCGTATACGTCGTGACACGGAAAGAAAATTTTGATGTCATCCGCCGAAGCGGCCAGATTCCGGCGGCTACGCTGGAAGAGGCCTGGCAGATGGCCCGGACCGTCTTGGAAGAGGAGGGATGCCGTGATTATGGCGTTACCATCATGAGTCATGCGGCGGCTACACTTCCTGTGCTATGTAATATTGATACGTAATAGAAAGGATATACACTTATGAAATATAATCCCGTAACCGGCGATGTGATACAGGCACTGCAGCAGATCACCGGAGAAAAATATGTCAAGACCAATCCGGATGTACTGGCGGCCTATCAGTCTGATGAAAGCCTGGCTCCCGATATGTGGCATCTGCCGGAAGTCGTCGTAGCGCCGGGAAGTACGGAAGAAGTCGCGCGTATCATGGAGGTGGCGAACCAATACAAGATACCCGTCACTCCGCGCAGTGCCGGGACCAGTGTCAGCTGCGGGGCCGTTCCCGTCTGTGGAGGCATCGTCCTTCTGATGGAACGGATGAACCGCATCCTGGAAATTAACGAAGACGGCATGTATCTCGTCGCCCAGGCCGGGGCCCGCACGTCAGACATACAAAATGCAGCCAAGGCCAGAGGACTGATGTATGCCGGGGACCCGTGCAGTGCAGACAGCTGTCTCATCGGAGGCAATCTGGCTACCAATGCCGGCGGAAATAAGGCCGTCCGCTATGGAACGACACGACATCAGGTCTATGCCATTGAAGTCGTTTTACCCAACGGTAAAATCACACATCTGGGAGCACCCTTAAAAAAATGCTCGACCGGATATTGCCTGGACCAGCTGATTATCGGGTCGGAAGGTACGCTGGGCATCATTACCCAGGTCACACTCAAGCTGGTGCCGCTCTGCCCGTACAAGCTGGACGTGCTGGCTGTCTTTACGGATCTTGCCAAGGCGACGGCCCTGGTGCCGAAACTGGTAAAGGCCGGACTCAATCCGACGTCTGTAGAATTTATGGATAACAACTTCGTCCGCCGGGCCAGTGATTATAGTGAATTGCGCCTGCCCCATTATGAAGACGGGTTCTATGATATTATTTCTATCGAAACGTTCAGTGAAGCAGAACTCGATGCCAAGATGGATATACTGGCATCTATCTGTGAAAAAGCAGGTGCTACGGACGTGGTGGAAGCCGATGACCGTGTCTGGAAAGTACGCCGCAATTGCCTGGAAAGTACGCGGGCGTTGTCGAAAGTGGCTACGTCCGAAGATCTGGTCGTGCCGGTGCCTAAAATTGCAGAGTGCATCCAGACCTTAGTGGCAGAAAGTAAAAAATACGATTTCCTTCTGTTCTGTCTGGCTCATGCCGGTGATGGAAACCTTCACTTCCAGATTATGAAGCGCGATATGAGCGACGAAGAATGGAAAAAACAAGTAGCCGCTTTCCGTGACTTTGCCTATCCCTATGTCTATAAACTGGGGGGACGCCTTTCCGGTGAACATGGCATCGGATACAAGCGGATGCCCTATCTGGAACGATGTGCCGATCCGGTTGAACTGGAACTGATGAAAACCATTAAACGGGCACTCGACCCCAACGATATCTTAAACCCCGATAAAGTCATCCATATAGAAGAATAAACATAGCAAGATAAAGAGGCATCTCATTACGTCTTGAACGCGAGGAGATGCCTCTTTTGTCATAGGACAAGATTTTTTAAATCAGCATGCATGTCTTCTTTGAGCAGGTCCATATTCTTTCGCAGCCGTTCATACCGGAACGCACAGTAATCGAGAAAATCATCGCCATTATAGTGGCGTATGAGGGCCCAGTTTGTCCATAGGAAATCCTGTTCCAGCATGGAAATCTTAATTTTCATCAGTTCGTCATCGGAGACAGGACGCTGGAAATAGTGCTGCAGCAGATAGTCTATAGCGAAAGCAGGGAGTCGGGACTCCAGTATATAACCGGCGATATCCCAGTACAGACTGTTCATGCCGGCATATTCCCAGTCGATGAGATAGGCATCTCCCGTCGTCATGCTGACGAGAAAATTTTCCGGGACCGTATCATTATGACAGGGGACGAGGACAGGAGAGGCGTCGTACGTATCCTGCCAGGTGCATAACTGTTCTTTAATGACATTGTGATCGGTAAATAATTCACCGTGCTGTTCCTTTATGATTTCTTCGTATTTCGATAGTTCTGACAGCCAGTCAAAACGGTTGGGAAAGGGATTTGT
>NZ_ONTA01000001.1:0-3421 GCF_900320625.1 Megasphaera sp. DJF_B143 | reverse complement strand
GGGGTATGAATATGGTGAAATTCTCATATCGCCCGACACCTTCCCCGCTGGTGCCCAGCCGGAGAACGGGGACTTCGTAGATTTTCCCTTTTTGTACGGGAATCGCATGTTTTTCCTTCATATAGATCCTTTCCCGGATATACGAAAGCCTCTCCGCAGGTAACGGTATGCTCTATCCTTGCTGGAGAGGCTTTGGTTACATAATAATTTCTGAAACGACCGGTTCCTGTACGGGAGCCGGGCCGTCTAATATGGTAATCTGTTCTGCCGCCTGCCGTGCCAGTTCTTCCATCGGCGCCTGAGAATTGCCGTAGAGCGTGAATAACGGTTCCCCGGCCCGGACCGGGTCATACAATTCTTTGAACAGGCGTATGCCGACCATCGGGTCGATGGCGTCTTCCTTGCGGGCCCGGCCGGCGCCCATGCGCATGGCCAGTTCTCCCAGTGCCCTTCCATGGACGGCCGTGATATAGCCCGTTTCGGCCGATACGGCGGTGTACATCTGCGGGGCCCTGGTAAGGGGCTGCTTCCCGATCCAGGACGCACTGCCGTGCTGGGCCCGGACGAACTGGCGGAATTTTTTCAGGCCTTCCCCGTTCTCTACCAGCCGGCGGATACAGGCCCTGCCTTGTGCTTCATCTGGCACTTTGCCGCCCAGGATGAGCATCTGGCTGCCGATGGCTTCTACGACTTCCATCAGCCGGCGGCCGCCTTTTCCCGACAGGGCTTCTACAGCTTCATCCACTTCCAGGCTGTTGCCGATGGCCGTCCCCAGGGGGGCTTCCATGTAGGTCAGGACGGCCCGCGTCGGACGGCCGGCCAGACGGCCGATATCGACCATAGTCCGTGCCAGCTGACGGGCCCGTTCTTTCGTCTTCATGAAAGCCCCGTCGCCGTATTTGACATCAAGGACGATGGCGTCGGCACCGGAAGCGATTTTCTTGCTCATGATGGAACTGGCGATGAGGGGGATGCTTTCGACGGTCGCCGTCGCATCGCGCAGGGCATAGAGCAGTTTGTCTGCCGGGGCGATTTCACCGGACTGGCTGATAACGGCCATTCCCATGTCCTGCATCTGCCGGAGGAAGGCGTCTTCTGAAAGTTCCGTCTGAAAGCCGGGAATGGACTGGAGTTTATCGATGGTCCCGCCCGTAAATCCCAGGCCCCGGCCGCTCATCTTGGCCACGGGTACACCGGCGGCAGCAACCAGGGGCGCCACGATGAGCGTCGTCGTATCGGCGATGCCGCCCGTACTGTGTTTATCTACTTTGATTCCCGGGATAGAGGACAGATCGACGAGGTCGCCGCTTTCTGCCATGGCCTTTGTCAGGGCTGTCGTTTCCCTTGCATCCATGCCCTTCAGGTACACGGCCATGCACCAGGCAGCGGCCTGATAGTCGGCGATCCGGCCTGCCGTATAATCCCCGATGAAACGGGCAATTTCTTCGTCCGTCAGCACCAGGCCATCCCGTTTATGGGCAATGCAGTCGATAGGCCACATAGGCGTCACCTCAGTTCAGAAAGAAATCCCGTACCGGCCGGAAGCTGCCCCAGGGAGAAGTTATCCATGATGGTCTGTCCCAGGTCGGCATAGGTCTTGCGGATGCCCAGATCGACCGCTTCCGTAAGGGCCGGACTGTAAACGACGAGGGGCACCCGTTCCCGCGTATGGTCTGTCCCTTTCCAGGTCGGGTCATTGCCGTGATCTGCCGTGATCATGAGCAGTTCATCAGGCTGGACCAGGGGCAGGAAATGACCGAGCATATCATCAAATGCTTCGATGCAGGCGGCATAGCCTTCGACGTTACGGCGATGGCCATACTGGCTGTCGAAATCGACGAAGTTGGCCATGAGCAGGCCTTCCCGGTCCCGGTGGGCCAGCAATTGTTCCGTCAGGGCTTTCATGTCTGCCGGATTATCCCCCGTATGGTACGATTCGGTGAGGCCGATGTGTGCGTATATATCGCCGATTTTCCCTACGCCGGAGACAAAGCGTCCCGATTCGGAAAGATAGGAAAAGACCATCTTTTTCTTGGGAAGACGGCTGTAATCCCGGCGGTCGCCCGTACGGATGAAATGGCCCTGTGTCCCGATAAAGGGACGGGCGATGATGCGCCCTACTTCATAGGGGCCGACGCAGACTTCCTTCCGCGTGATTTCGCAGATGCGGTACAGTTCGTCAAGAGGAATGACATCGTTGTGGGCGGCAATCTGAAATACGCTGTCGGCCGATGTGTAGATGATGGGAAGGCCCGTGCGGAAATGATCCGGTCCCAGCCGTTCGATGATTTCCGTACCCGATGCAATTTCGTTACCGATGTAACCGTATCCTGTCTTTTCCGTAAAGGCCTGCAGCAGGTCCGGGGGAAAGGCATGGGGGAATGTGGGGAAGGGCGTTTCCACGATATTCCCCATAAATTCCCAGTGGCCGCTGGTCGTGTCCTTGCCGGCCGATTGTTCTTCCATCAGGCCATAGGATCCGATGACTTCCGTAGGTTCCCGGTGAATATGGGCAATGTTTCCCCAGCCGAGACGGCGCAGATTAGGTACGCGCAGCGGCACCCGGGCATCGATATGTCCGACCGTATCGGCCCCGGCATCTCCAAAGGCTGCCGCATCGGGGGCATCGCCGGCACCGACACTATCCATGACGATGACAATGATTCGTTTAAATTTCATATGATTCACCCCTTTGGGAAATATGTTCTACCTTTTATTATACCATAGGGTTGTTCCGGATGTGCGGAAAAAGGGAGTGTCTCAGAAAAGATATTTTCTGGCTTTCTGGAAATTGGCGATGGTCTTGGCATCGACAATTTCATTTTTGTCGATTAATTGTTCCACTTCTTCCGGCGTATAATATTCCAGGTTCATGAATTCGTCTTCATCGAGGTGCTGATGGCCTTTTTTCAGGTTTTTGGCCAGATAGAGGTATATCCGTTCGTTGCAGAATCCCGGCGACGTATACACGTAGCCCAGGGGCTGGATATCGTCGGAAGAAAAGCCCGTTTCTTCTTCCAGTTCCCGGTGTGCGCATTCTGCCGGATTTTCCCCGTCGTGTTCGATTTTGCCGGCCGGGACTTCCAGCATGGGCTGGGCAGCAGCATAGCGGTACTGGCGGACGAGGATGATTTTGCCATCATCGGTCACCGGTAAAATCGCGCAGGCGCCAAAATGCCATACGGCTTCCCGGGTGGCCGTCTTCGGTTTGCCGCCCTGTCCGTCGTCGATTTCTACCGTATCGACAGTGACATGGAGGACCCGGCCATGTAAAATTTCTTTTCTCGCAATCATGCGTTCTGTACTGATACTCATGTGTATTTCCTCCTCTTTTTTAGTGGCTGGTGGTTAGTGGCTGGTCAATTTTACACCAAAAAGGCTGTCGCATGATGGCGGAACCCTTCTTGCGACAGCCTCTCGT
>NZ_ONTA01000200.1:0-2089 GCF_900320625.1 Megasphaera sp. DJF_B143 | reverse complement strand
GCCGAGCAGGTCCAGCCGTGCTGGTCGGCACAGTAATGTTCGGCACCGATGAGCTGGACGGGCTGATTATATTCCAGGGCGATGCCCGGCGCATTAGTCCCTACCTGATCGTTGCGCCACACCGAGCCCCGGCGGAAGAGGATATTTTCTGAACGGGCCAGGATGGCATCATCGCCGATGGTAGACAGGACATAGCCTTCTTCATCGGTCAGTGCCAGCAGGAAATGGGAATCGCGGATGATTTCATGGACGGACTGCATGATGGGACCAGCCGTCTGCAGAAGGAGACGGCTGCGCTGCAGGATCTGCTGCCATTTCCCCGGATCGGCGGTCGTACTGCTGCGCCGCCAGGGATCGACACCGCGGCACCGGCATTCCTGCCATGACCGGGCGACAAGAGGCGGCAGGCGCGGGTCCAGAGTCCCGTCTTCCATGAACCGCTGCCAGATTCGTTTCCGTTGTTCATTATCCATACAGCCTTACCTCCCAGTAAAAAAATAACTCCTGCCTATAAGAGTACCATGACAGGAGTCATTTTTCTATGGGTTTACCATTCTTTTGTAACGATAGCTCTGACCGGGCAGACTTGCGCACACAGGAAGCAGCCGGCGCAGTCGTATATCAGGTAATGCTATGTACATTTCAAGTATATGAAACAGTTATGCCAAAATATAAAACCGACACAATCGGGAGTAGTATCCTCTTTCTGGTTTGTATTCCCGCCGCTCCATACCATAATATGTAAAATTTTTTTGCTCTCTTTGACAAAAAAGCGGCCAGCAGGCCTCTGACAGGCATTCTGCTGGCCGTCCTATCTAAATGGACAAATTATAAGGTCACATCAACAGACGGGTGGTCTTTGGTGACGACGCCGCTTACGACAGGGCATCCGAAGACGTTTTTCAGGATGTCCGACAGTTCGGCGATGACCGCATCAACCCGGTCTTTATTGAAATCGACGAATCCGTCGATAGGGAAGAACACATAGCTCGTATCAGCCGTGATTTTTCCGTGCTCGCTCTGGCGCCAGGTCCAGCGGCGCGTGCGGACTTCATGGCCGACGGCGTAGACGACTTCGTCTTCACCGGGCGCTTCTTCTTCCGTTTCCCCGAAAGGCAGGAAATGGTCGCCTTCCCGGGCGTAACGCATTTCCATATCTTCCGGCGACCGGCCCAGGTCATGGGTCCCCATGGGGATGGTATACTTCAATGACAGGGCATTGTTCAGGTCCACCAGCGGATTGATATGGGGCATCCCCTTGCCTTTGCTGATGCGGTTGAACATGGCTTCGACAGAGCAGGGGAAGCGGTTTGGGTTGAGGCCCAGCGTGCGGAACGCTTCACGATAGGGCACGATGTCCGGCGATGTCTTGACTTTGACACCGTCGAATTTCTGCTGTGCTGCAGCGATGGATTCGTCCAGCATGGCTTCGATCTGCGGATAGGATTTGCTGTTATCTACGCCTTTAACGGCGACGACACCGATATATAAATCAGGTACGTTTTCAAAAATGCGGTCTTCTACGATAAATTTCATTTCTTGTTACTGTTCCTCCAGATTTTCTGTTGTTCTGCGGCTTTGATGAGTTCGTCCCGGAAATCGGGATGAGCGATACCGATCAGTTTTTCTGCCCGTTGCCACGTCGTAAGTCCGGCCAGATTGACCGCCCCGTATTCGGTGACGATGTACATGGTCTGTGCCCGCGGCGTCGTGATGATGTCACCGCCGGTAAAGCGTGGTACGATATTGGAATGACGGACGCCTTTCTTGTCCACCCGGCTCGACGCCATGGCCAGGAAGGTCCGGCCGTGTTCTGCCGTATAGGCACCGGTGACGAAATCAAGCTGGCCGCCGGTCCCACTGATCTGCCGCGTCCCCGCCGATTCGGAGCTGACCTGGCCGTAGAGGTCGCAGGCAATGCAGCCATTGATGGAAACGAAATGGTCCAGCTGACGGATCGTTTCCGGGTCGTTGACATAATGCATGGGCGCCGACAGAATGTCAATATTGTGGTCGAGGAACTCATAGAGCTCCTTCGATCCGCTGCAGATGGAAAATACGCCCTTTCCCTTCTGCAGGGTCTTACGCT
>NZ_ONTA01000113.1:0-29023 GCF_900320625.1 Megasphaera sp. DJF_B143 | reverse complement strand
GGATAGCCGTGAAGCCGATACCGTCCGTGGCGACAGCGCTTCGTCCAAAGCGGACCGTACAGCCGACAATAATAAGAGCAAAGCGGCAGAAAAAGCAAAATCAGACAAGTAAATCGATAGATTTTCCATATTGATATTTATTACTGCCTGCAAACATGATATGATACAGGTAGATGAAAATTCTCTTTATATTTTAAAGGAGGTAACGATACTTATGCAGATTACAGAAGAAATCAAAAATGGCATCTATTGGATGGGATGCAATGATTTCCGGACCGAATTATTTGAACGGATTTTCCCGATTCCTGAAGGCGTCACCTACAACTCCTATTTCATTGATGACGCAAAGACCTGTGTCATCGATGCCATGGACAAGGGATGCCGTGATGAATTCCTGGAAGATGTAGAATATCTGCTTCATGGCCGCAAGCTCGATTATTTCGTCCTGCAGCATATGGAACCAGACCATGCCAGCTCGGCCGTCGCCCTGTTGGAAAAATACCCTGATGCCAAGATCGTAGGCCAGCCCCAGACGTTCAAGCTGTTTGAACAATTTTTCCGCAAACCGATGCCGGACCGTTATGTCGCAGTCAAAGAAGGCGACCAGCTGGCGCTCGGCAAACATACACTCCAGTTCGTCAAGGCACCGATGGTTCACTGGCCGGAAGTTATCATGAGTTATGACCTGACGGACCATGTCCTCTTCAGTGCCGATGCTTTTGGCATGTTCGGTACATTGGGCAATGTTTATGCCGACCAGGTCGATTTTGAAGAAAATTATCTCGATTCTGCCCGCCGCTATTATGTCAATATAGTCGGCAAATTTGGCCCCCAGGTCGTCAATGTCCTCAAAAAAGCATCGGGCCTTCCCATCGATTATATCTGCCCGCTCCACGGTGTCGTATTCCGTACGCCGGCAACCATCAAATACATTATTGAAAAATACCTTCACTGGGCAAAATATGTGCCGGAAAAGAAAGGTGTCGTCATTGCTTTTTCGTCCATTTACGGCAATACAGAACGGGTTGCCTGCGCACTGGCCCATAAGCTGAGCCAGCGGGGAATCCAGGATGTCCGCCTCTATGATGTGGCTAAGATTCATTCATCCTACATCACGGCGAAGGCCTGGGAATACAGCCATCTCGTACTGGCTGCTCCGACGTACAACCTCAATCTGTTCCTGCCTATGGAAAACTTCCTCCACGATCTGAAGACACTCATGTATCAAAAGCGTACTGTTGGCGTCATTGCCTGCCACAGCTGGGCATCGGCTGCCTATAAGACGATGGTCGATTACGTAGAAAACCAGTTCAAGTGCTGCGAACTGCTGGAACCGACGATGGACATCAAATCGTCTCTGAAAGACGATCAGGAATGCGAACTCGATGATCTGGCAGATAAACTCGTCGAAAGCATCAATGAATATCCGGATCCGAAAACACTGATTTAACGGGTGTGATGAAAACGGGACTGCCACAGTAGGACGGTCCCGTTTTTTCTCCGGTTGTGCAAAAGGAACGATGATATATTGTTAGAAAGCACAGGAGGTGAGTTCTATGATTATTCGTGACAATACGGCTAAAAGCGGTGATCCTCATGAACAGGAAAAAGCCCGCAATAACGGGGAAGAACTGAAAATAGACCTGGGCCGGGACCTGACAGAAGATGAACAAAAGATTTTTGAAAAGCTGCGGGAAGGCCTGCATATGTAATGGCGGCGGCAAAGAGGATGTCTCAAAGGGCAGCCTCTTTTTTTTAAGCAATGGAAGAACGTATGTTTGAAAGACAGCAGCGGATGTGCTATGATAGGGGAAGAAAAAAGGGGGGAGTCGGTATGGATTGGGACGGAATCCAGGAAAAATTGCAAATTCTGAGTGATGCAGCCAAATACGACGTTTCCTGTTCATCCAGCGGCAGTCACAGAGCCAATCAGAAGGGCGGCATCGGCAATGCCGCCTGCTCCGGTATTTGTCATACCTGGTCCAGTGATGGCCGCTGTGTATCCCTGCTGAAAATACTCATGACGAATTATTGTATCTATGACTGTGCCTATTGTGTCAACCGCTGCAGCCGGGAGACGAAGCGGGCTATGCTGACACCGGAAGAAATTGCCGATATTACGATACAGTTTTACCGGCGCAATTATATAGAAGGGTTATTCCTGAGTTCCGGTGTCTACCAGAGTCCCGATACGACGACGGAGCTTCTCATCCGTACGGCGCGGCTGCTCCGCGATGTCTATCATTTTAACGGATACATCCATATGAAAGGCATACCCGGGACGGATGAACGACTGATCCGGGAACTGGGACAGTATGTGGACCGGCTCAGCGTCAATATAGAACTGCCCTCATCGGCAGGCCTCCGGCTTTTGGCGCCGCAAAAAACGAAGCAGAGTATCCTCCTGCCCATGCGTGCTGTCCGCGCAGGCATTGCCGAACGGCAGGAGGAACGGAAAAAGAGCCGCAAAGTACCTGCTTTCGTACCGGCCGGGCAGACGACGCAGCTCATCATCGGAGCGACGCCGGACAGTGACCGCACGATTTTGCGTCTTAGCGAATCATTGTATCGCCATGTGAGCCTGAAACGCGTTTATTATTCAGCCTATGTGCCCATGCTCCATGGGCCGGGACTGCCGGAACTGAGGACGCCGCCGCTCCTGCGGGAACACCGTCTTTATCAGGCGGACTGGCTGCTGCGTTTTTATCAGTTTACGGCCGATGAAATACTGAGTGACGATATGCCTGATTTTGATCTTCACCTCGACCCGAAAGCCTGCTGGGCCCTGCGGCATCCGGAAGTCTTTCCCATTGAAATCAACCGCGCTTCCTATCACATGCTGCTCCGCGTGCCGGGCATTGGCGTACAGTCGGCACGGCGCATCTGCGCGGCCCGCAGGCAGGCCTGGCTTTCCTATGACAGTCTGCGGCGCCTGGGAATCGTCCTCAAACGGGCAAAATATTTCATCACTTGCCGGGGACGGTACTATGGCGGTCATACAGGGCAGGGGGAAATCCGGCGGCATCTCCTGCAGGATGAGGGGCGGTCCCGCTACGAAGAAGTTGATTTGTTTTCGGGAGGCACCATATGAATTACGAATATGACGGGACGTTTTTCGGCTTTTTGTCGGCTGTATTTGACGCCTGGCATGATGGCATAGAAAAGACAGAAAATATCCGCACCCAAGGGGAGCTATCGCTGTTTGATCAACCGCGGTTTGTGCCTTCTGATCCCGGCAAAGCCCGGCGGATCCTGGAAGCACTCCGTAAGCAGTGTGGCGGCAGGGCCAGTCATTTCCTGTACTATGCCTTCATGGCAGAACTGCCCGGGAGGGAAGAGGCGCTCCTCCTGTACCTGAGGCTGGCCTTTCATTATAAAAAAGAATTTCTCCATCATCTCAGCGATGAACCGGTCTGGGCAGTACGTCAGATGGCCCGCAGGACGGGCAATGAGCGCCACAAGTTACTGGGGCTGCTGCGCTTCCGTGAATTGTCCGATGGTATGCTCTATGCCCGGCTGGCACCTTCCTGTGCTGTCGTACCCCTTATGGCACCGCACTTTGTTTCCCGTTTTCCCGGAGAACGGTGGGTCATCCACGATATACGCCGGCACATGGGTGTCCTCTATGAGAATCACACCCTTTCCCTGATTGAAATCCCAAGGACGTTGCAGGAATTATCTCTTTCCCGGGACGAGCAGGGATTCAATCATCTCTGGCAGGCGTATTATAAGACTATTGCTATAAAAGAACGGCGCAATGATACGGTGCGGCGCAGCTTTATGCCGGAAAAATACTGGCCCTGGCTCATAGAGGATGCGAAACATTCATGATTTGTTATTTCCTTTTTCCCCTGCTTGTTATATAATAGTAACATTGAAATAAAAAAAGAAAGGTTGGAATTCCGTGAAACCCGTTGTCGTAAGCGTTACGAGCATCCAGCGCAATGAACAAGGTCAGGAGCTGAAAATGGAGCTCGTATCGGAAGGCAAGTATTATAGGAAAAGAGATACCCAGTATATTATGTATGCCGAAAGCGAAATCACAGGACTTGAAGGTGTGACCACCATCATCAAGGTCCTGGATAATGGCAACGTCGTACTGGTACGGACAGGGAAGATGCAGCAGCGGCAGGAATACTGGCCGGGAAGGGAAACCCATTCGTGGTACGATACGCCTCTGGGCAGGCTTCCGGTCACGCTGAAGACCTATGTGTGCCGCTCTACTCTGTCTGATGGTACGGGACATATAGAACTGGGATACGATGTGACAATCGATGGTTTTGCGTCCAATTATAATCAGCTGTCTATTGATGTGCAGGAGGATCATGCGTAATGGAAATGAAAGAATTAGTCAAGCAAGGCATACAGGAAGCTCTGGACAGAGCTGTCAAGGCGGGCACACTGCCTCAGGGAAAATACCCTGAAGTCGTGCTCGAAGTACCTCCCCAGAAGAAATTTGGCGATTTTGCGACGAATATTGCCATGCAGTCGGCGCGCATTGCCCATACATCTCCGCAGCTGATTGCCCGCGCTATTGTAGACCAGATGGATTATCCCTGGCTGGACAAGGCAGAAATTGCCGGTGCCGGCTTTATCAATTTCTTTCTGAATCATATGGTAATTTACGATACGCTCCGGCAGATTCTTTCTGCAGGTGAACAGTATGGGCAGGCAGAGCTGCGGGAAGATGACACCGTGCAGGTCGAATACGTCAGTGCCAACCCGACGGGACCGCTCCATGTCGGCCATGGCCGCGGCGCTGCCTACGGCAGTGCTCTCGTAAATCTTTTACGCAAGGCCGGCTACCATGTACAGGCTGAATATTATATCAATGACGCCGGCAATCAGATGGATAATCTGGCGGCTTCCGTCAATGCACGCTATCTGGAACTTTTAGGATATCCTTCGGAAATCCCGGAAAACGGATATCACGGCCATGACATCGTTGAAACGGCCCAGGCCATTATAGACCAGGACGGGGATGCGTATTTATCTATGGCAGAACCGGAACGGCTGGCGTACTTCAAGGACCGGGCCTATGCAGAAAAACTGAAGGCCCTGCGGCAGGATCTGGCTGCGTTTAATGTCCATTATGATAACTGGTTCAGCGAACGGACTCTCCATCCCGATGCCATCCGCGCGGCCTGTGATGAATTGAAAAAACGGGGCAAGGCCTACGAAAAAGACGGGGCGCTCTGGCTGAAATCGACCGATTACGGCGACGATAAAGACCGGGTCATCATCCGCGATAACGGCGTGCCAACCTATCTGGCTGCCGATATTGCCTATCACAAGAACAAATATGAACGGGGCTTTAAGAAGATGATCAATATCTGGGGTGCCGATCATCATGGATACGTAGCCCGCGTCAAGGCGTCCATGGCAGCTCTCGGATATGATCCGGCTCAGCTGGAAGTGCTGCTGCTGCAGATGGTCAGCCTGTTCCGCGATGGCAAGCCCGTGAAGATGAGCAAGCGGACTGGCCAGGCAATCACCCTGAATGAACTGATTGAAGAAGTCGGGACCGATGCAGCCCGGTATTTCTTTATCATGCGCTCTCTCGATACACAGCTCGACTTCGATCTGGATCTGGCGAAATCCCATAGTAATGAAAATCCGGTATATTATATCCAGTATGCCCACGCCCGGATTTACAGCATTTACAAACAAATCGAAGAAGCGGGCGGTACTATCCCGGAAGACTGGTCTGATGTAGTCTGGGATACGCTGAAGGAACCACAGGAACTGGAACTGATCAAGAAGATGGCGGCTTTTCCGGAAGAAATCCAGATTGCCGCACGGGAACGGGCTCCACACCGCATAGCTCATTTTGCTCATGAACTGGCCAGCCTGTTCCATAACTTTTATAACCATTGCCATGTCATCCAGTCTGATAAGGATCTGGAAAAAGCAAGACTGGCCCTGGTTACGGCTGTCCGCATTACCATCGCCGGATGTCTGGCCATTTTAGGGGTTTCTGCTCCTGAAAAAATGTAATATAATATACCTTATGATTTCCTGCCGCAGTTGCGGCATCTTACAGTACTTACTTTATCAGTCTACGAGCAGTCATGCTCAGCAGGGAGGAATTATGGCTAAATACATATTTGTGACAGGCGGGGTTGTTTCATCACTCGGTAAAGGGATTACGGCAGCGGCACTGGGCCGTCTTCTGAAGAATCGTGGTTTCAAGGTTACGATTCAGAAGTTTGACCCCTATATCAATGTAGACCCCGGTACGATGAGCCCCTATCAGCACGGTGAAGTTTTTGTCACCGACGACGGCACGGAAACAGATTTGGATTTAGGTCATTACGAACGTTTCATTGATATCAATCTGGGTAAGAATTCCAATGTCACGACCGGCAAGATTTACTGGTCGGTGCTTCAAAAAGAACGGCGTGGCGATTATCTGGGCCATACGGTACAGGTTATTCCCCACATTACCAATGAAATCAAAAACCGCGTGTACCGTGTAGGCGATGATGACAATGCCGACGTCGTCATTACGGAAATCGGCGGGACTGTCGGCGATATTGAAAGCCTGCCGTTCCTGGAAGCCATCCGCCAGATAAAGAAAGAAGTAGGCCGCAATGACGTGTTGTATATTCACGTCACTCTGGTACCGTACATCGGAGCTGCGGGCGAACTGAAGACGAAACCGACCCAGCACAGCGTAAAAGAATTGCGGGGTATTGGCATCCAGCCCGATATTATCGTCTGCCGTACAGAACGGCCGCTGTCTGATGAAATGAAAGATAAACTGGCCCTGTTCTGCGATATTGATAAAGATGCTGTCATCGAAAATAAAACACTGGACAGCATTTATGAAGTACCGCTTCTCCTTTCTGAAGAAGGATTGGATCGTATCGTACTGGAAAAACTGGATCTGCCGGATAAACCGTGCGATATGGAAGACTGGAAGAAGATGGTCCATGCTATCTATCACACGGAACATGACCTTACGATTGCCCTCGTAGGCAAATATGTAGCACTTCACGATGCCTACCTCAGTGTAGCCGAAGCACTGAGTCATGCCGGTTATGCCTATAAGACCAAAGTGCATATCAGATGGATTGATTCGGAAACGCTGGAACCGTCTGATGCCAATCTTGATGAAGTGTTCAGCGGTGTAGATGGCATTGTCGTACCCGGCGGATTTGGCAACCGCGGTGTAGAAGGCAAGATTAAGACGGTACAGTATGCGCGGGAACATAAGATTCCCTACCTGGGGCTTTGCCTGGGCATGCAGTGCGCTGTCATGGAATTCGCCCGCAACGTCGTAGGCCTGAAAGGGGCAACGAGTTCGGAATTCCAGGAAGATGCCGAATTTCCGGTCATCGATCTCATGCCGGATCAGGTGGATATTTCTAACAAAGGTGGTACGATGCGCCTCGGCTTATATCCCTGCAAACTGGCTGAAGGCACTAAGGCACGGGAAGTTTACGGACAAGACCTTATTTACGAACGGCATCGTCATCGCTGGGAATTCAACAATAAGTACCGGACAGAACTTACCAAAGCCGGGCTGGTCATATCGGGGACATCTCCTGACGACCGGCTGGTCGAAATTGTAGAACTTCCGGATCACCCCTATTTTGTCGGCTGCCAGTTCCATCCGGAATTTAAATCCCGTCCGACTAAAGCCCATCCGTTATTCAGAGGACTCATCTCGACAGCGTTGGAATTAAAAAATAAATAAATCCGTCTGTATATTCTGCTGCTCCGCTATATCATGCGGAGCAGTATTTTTTGTGGCATCCTGCCCGAAAAGTTTATCGTTTAAGTTATATTTGTTGTCACTTTTTGATATAGTACTTTGTTCTAATTTTTCACATACATGGCCCAGGCTATGGTGATAATTCCATAAATCAGATAAATTCTCATCTATGCATCACGAATATGTGATGAATACAGACCTTTTCTATATATAAAATACGCATAATCAATATGCGGAATAGGAAAAATATTTTGGGACAAAAGTCGATAATCATGCGGAATATATAGAAGACACGCGGAAATAGGGCAGGAGCTTGCTATAATTTTCACATTGAATAATAAAAGAGATGATGATATAATGATAACGATTGAAAGTGGATAATTCTGTCCTGATAAAACGTTTATCTGCTTTCGAAAGAGCGGTCACCTAGTGATTGCAGATTTGTAAGCACCCCTTTGGGATACGATATAGTGCAGTCGGAATTCATCGGCGGCATTACGGCTTTCATGCCGTCTTGTAGAGGCGTCAAGTTATTCGACAGGTTTTTGACAGACAAGAAATATGCCGGGCCGGAAAACGTATCGCTTCTCTAAATTGGTTGCTTAATGTTTTTATTTTTTCATTATATATTTAATGAGGTGATTTTTGATGTTGAAAACCTTTAAAAGAGGTGGGGTTCATCCTGACGATGGCAAAATCTATGCAAAAGATAAAGCCATAGAAACCCCAGCAATACCGGATCAAGTAGTCATCCCGATGAGCCAGCATTTTGGCGCTCCTTGCACTCCGACAGTCAAGGTTGGCGATCATGTCAAGAAAGGGCAGCTCATTGGTACGAGCGATGCTTTTCTCCATGCTGACATCCATGCTTCTATTTCCGGTGATGTTGTCAAGGTAGCTCCCATGCCGCACAACATGATGGTTAAGTGCATGGCTGTTGTCATCAAATCGGATGGTAAGGATGAATGGGCTGATGGCATTCCCCAGGAACGGGACTGGACTAAGCTCGAAAGCAAGGAAATCATCGAACTGATTAAAAAAGCAGGCGTTGTAGGCTGCGGTGGCGCTACCTTCCCTGCTCATGTAAAATTTACGCCTAACAAACCTGTCGATACTTTCATTGTAAACGGTGCCGAATGCGAACCGTATCTGACATGCGACTACCGTGCCATGGTAGAAGATGAATATGTTCAGAAACTGGTAACCGGTGTCCAGATCATCATGAAAGCTCTCGGTGTACATCAGGGTTATATCGGAATTGAAGATAATAAACCGGAAGCTATCGCCAAACTGACAGAAGCTTTTAAAGATATTCCGGAAGTTACGGTTCAGCCTTGTGTCACGAAATATCCGCAGGGCGCTGAAAAAATGATGATTGAAGCCATGACAGGCCGTCAGGTCGAACCAGGCGGACTGCCGATGAATGTCGGCTGTGTCGTAAGCAATGTCGGTACGGTCATTGCCGTTACCGATGCCGTATGCCATGGTATCCCGTTCATTTCCCGTCTGACGACTGTAACCGGTGACTGCATCAAGGAACCGAAGAACCTGAATCTCCGTATTGGTACATTGTTCCAGGAAGTCATTGATTATTGCGGCGGTTTCTCCCAGACTCCCGACCGGGTAATCGGCGGCGGCCCGATGATGGGTCTTGCCCAGTACCAGCTCGATGTTCCTATTACCAAAGGTGCATCTGGTATCCTCGCATTATCGCCTGAAAAATGCCAGGTTGGTGAAGAATCTCCGTGTATCCGTTGCGGCCGTTGTGTAGAAGCATGTCCGATGGGTCTTATCCCGAGTCAGCTGAGCATCTTCTCTTCCTGCCAGGCATGGGATAAATGCATGGAATACGGTGTCATGAACTGCGTTGAATGCGGCAGCTGCGTTTATACCTGCCCGGCAAAACGCAATATCGTCCAGTATATCCGCAACGCCAAGGCACAATGCAAAGCTATGCAGAGAGCAGCACAGGCCAAAGCCGATGCGCAAAAGGCTAAGAACTAATTGGAAGAAGGGATATCATGAGTCCAGAAGCGAAAGGACAAACTATAGGAAAGGATGCTAAAGACATGCAGGAATTAAATCTTACTGTATCATCTTCACCGCATGTTCGCTGTAACGAAAGCATTCCTAAGATTATGTGGAATGTTGTAGCTGCTCTCGTACCGGCTGCTGCGTTCGGCGTTTACTATTTCGGTGCCAATGCACTTCTTAACATGGTCGTTGCAGTTGTGTCTGCAGTTATTTTTGAATTTTTATGGGAAAAAGCACTGCACAAGAAAGTCACTATCACCGATGGCAGTGCCGTCATCACCGGCCTTCTGCTGGCGATGTGCTGCCCGCCGAGCCTTCCCTGGTGGATGAGCATCGTCGGTTCCTTCCTGGCCATCGTCGTATGTAAACAGTCTATGGGCGGCCTTGGTTATAACCTCTTTAACCCTGCTCACGTCGGCCGTGCCGGCCTGATGGTTTCCTGGCCGATTGCCATGACGACATGGACAAACATGGACGGCAGTGCTGCTGTCAATGCCGTTGCCGGACCTACTCCGCTGAATGCCTTCAAGCATGGCGGTCAGGATGCATTGTTCAATGCATTCAATGCCACCGACTGGGGTACCATTTATCAGCAGATGTTCTTTGGCATGCGCAGCGGTTCCGCTGGTGAAACCTGCACGGTCCTGTTGATTCTCGGCGGTCTCTATCTGATCTGGAAAGGTTACATCAAATGGCAGGTTCCGGTTGTCATGATTGCAACTGTCGGCGTTCTTACTGCTATTATTTACAGCCCCAATGCTGCTGTATTTGAAATGATGGCCGGCGGCCTCATTATTGGTGCTTTCTTCATGGCAACAGATATGGTCACGGCTCCGATTACACTGAAAGGCCAGATTATTTTTGCACTCGGTGCAGGCCTTATTACCGTACTGATCCGTGTACTCGGCGGGTATCCGGAAGGCGTTTGCTATTCCATCCTGCTCATGAACACACTGACTCCGCTGATTGACCGTCTCGTCAAACCGACCGTCTTCGGTGAAGTAAAGGCAAAGGGGGCTAAATAAAATGGCAGACAATAATAAGAGCGGTATCTTCAAAATCGCTATGAATCTGGTTTGCACGTGCCTCGTTTCCGGCTGTATCATCGGTCTCGTATTCTTCATTACCGGCCCGACGGCTGCAGCGAAAGCAGAACAGATGAAACAGGATTCCATGAAAGCCCTGGTCGATGCTGACCAGTTCGTTCCTGTTCCTGGTGAAACGGATACGTTCATCGCTCAGAAGGGCGGACAGAAAGTAGCGTATATCATTCCGACGGCTCCGAAAGGATATGGCGGACCGATCAAAATGCTGACCGCCGTTTCCATGGATGGCAAAGTCATCGATTATACGGTTCTCGAAGCCAATGAAACTCCGGGCCTCGGCGACAGAGGTGCTAAATCCCCGTTTAAAGACCAGTTCAAAGGCAAAAAAGCAGAAAATCTGGAAGTTACCAAAAATGCCTCTGAAAAGGATAAAATTCAGGCTATGACGGGTGCCACCATTTCTTCCCGGGCCTTTACAAAAGGCGTAAAAGAGGCTGTTGAAAAAGCAGCGCAGTTAGGGGGTAAATGATAATGAATCTTTGGAAAGTATTTACTAGAGGCATTATTGAAGAAAACCCGTACTTCGTCCTGGCCTTGAGCCTGTGCCCGGGCCTCGCCGTTACAACCAGTGTCGTCAATGGTCTGACTATGGGTTGTACAGTATGGTTCGTTATTACCGCCAACAACACGGTAGTTTCGATTATCCACAAATTGATTAACAAAAAAGTCCGTATCCCTGTATACATCACCTGTATTGCTACCATCGTAACGTGCGTACAGTTGTTCCTGCAGGCCTATGCTCCGGACCTGTATAAAGCTCTGGGCGTATACCTCGACCTGGTTGTCGTATTTGCTATCATCCTGGCACGTGCAGAATCGGTTGCTTCCAAAAACGGCGTCGTCGTTTCGTTCCTCGATGGTATGGGCATGGGCATCGGCTTTACGATTGCTATGTTCCTTATTTCCTTTATCCGTGAAATCCTTGGCAATGGCACCTTCTTTGGCATGCCGGTCTTTGGCGATGCTTATCAGCCTGCCCTGATCATGGCCCTGCCGCCGGGAGCTTTCATGCTCATCGGTTTCATCATGGCCGGTTTCAAAATCTGGAATAAGCATGTTGAAAGACAGAGACAATTGAAAGGGGTTGAAGGATAATGGGCGCATATTTTACGCTGTTTATCGGAGCTGTTCTGATTAACAACTTCGTATTGACCAAGTTCCTGGGCCTGTGTATCTTCTTCGGCGTTTCCAAGAACTTAAATGCATCCGTCGGGATGGGCTTTGCCGTAACGTCCGTCATTACCCTCAGTACAATCCTGGCCTGGCTGCTTTACACGCAGGTTCTCGTTCCACTTCATCTGGAATTCCTGCGTACGATTTCGTTCGTAATTCTGATTGCCAGTTTCGTGCAACTATTGGAAATTGTCATCAAGAAAGAATCTCCGACGCTGTATAACATGTGGGGGATTTACCTTATGCTGATTGCAACGAACTGTATCGTTCTGTCCGTTCCTGTTATCAGTGTTACCAACAATTACAACTTCGTTGAAAACATCGTATTCGCCGTTGGTGCCGGCCTTGGCTTTGCTCTGGCTCTGATCCTCATGGCCAGCTGCCGTGAAAAACTGGACTATGCAGATGTACCGGAACCGCTCAAGGGTACACCGATTGCCTTCGTTGTAGCTGGTATGCTGTCCCTGGCATTCCTCGGCTTTTCCGGTATGATATAACGGAGAAAAGGAGATGTACTAGATCATGGATTATACGTTAACCGCGATCATGGCTGTCGTCATTCTGACCTGCATTGGCCTCGTATTTGGCTTTGTCCTGGCCTCGGCAGATAAGAAGTTTGCCATGGAAGAAAATCCGCTCATCGGCGAAGTTAAAGAAGCACTGCCGCAAGGTCAGTGTGGTGCTTGTGGTTTTGCCGGTTGTGCAAAATATGCTGAAGCTGTCGTTCTCGATCCGGATGTTCCGCCCAACCTTTGCGTACCTGGCAAAGCAGCTGTTGCTGCTGTCGTAGCTAAACTGACAGGGAAAGTCGCCGAAGCAACGGAACCGAAATATGCCCACGTCAAATGCCGTGGCGGCAATGGCATTGCCAAACTTGCTTTTGAATACAAGGGCGTACATGACTGTGCTGCTGCCAAGCTGGTCCAGCAGGGTCCCAAGTTCTGTAAATTCGGCTGCCTTGGATTTGGCAACTGCGTACGCAGCTGTCCGTTCGGCGCTATGACCATGGGCGAAAATGGTCTGCCCCAGGTCAATAAAGACATCTGCACTGGCTGCGGCAAATGCGCCAGTGTCTGCCCGAACCATGTAATAGAATTGCTTCCTATCAGTGCAAAAGTAAGCGTAAGCTGCAGCTCCAAAGATTTTGGTGCACCGGCTATGAAGAACTGTAAAGCCCTCTGCCTGGGCTGCGGTTCCTGCATGCGCAACTGCTCGCATAAAGATGAAGAAGCCATCAAGATTATCGATCACCTCGCCGTTGTCAATCAGGATGTCTGCCACCATTGTGACAATGCTACCTGCCTGACCAAGTGCCCGACTGGTGCTATCGGTGAAATGATTAAAGGCGTCTATAAGAAAGAAGAAACGAAAGAAAACGTAGGTTAATATATGGATCTGAAACGCTATGCCCGTTATCTCAGCATGGCTGCGCTTTTGATCGTTATGAGCTGCTCCGGGTGTTCACTGCATCCGGAGCAGTCTTATAATAAGAGCACCATTGCCATGGATACGACGATTCAGCTGTGGGCAGAAGGAAAAGAAGCAAAAGAAGCCGTAGAAGAAGGGCTCGAACGGGTACATCAGCTCGATAGTCTGGCCAGTGCCCAAAATCCGGATAGTGATATAAGCCGCATCAATGCAGCGGCCGGTCAATCCTATGTCCAGGTAGACCCGTCAGTCTATGAAATGATTGCCATTGCCAAAGAATATTCGGAAAAGACCCAGGGGGCATGGGACATCAGTGTCGGTATCATCACAAAATTGTGGGATATCGGAAATGATGACCAGCATGTTCCGTCCGATGAAGAAATTGCATCGGCCCTGACTCACGTAAATTATAAGGATATCCTGCTCGAACCGGGAACTCACAGCGTCATGCTGGCGAAAGAAGGGATGTGCCTCGATCTGGGCGGTATCGCCAAGGGTTTTGCCGTCGATGAAGTTCGCAAGATTTATGAAGCCCACCACATTCAGAGCGGGCTCATCAACATGGGGGCCAGTTCTATGTATGCCGTCGGCAGGACGAGCAAGGATAAGCCATGGAAAATTGGTATCCGCCATCCCCGCAATGATTCTCCCGATACGTATCTGGGCATCGTTTCTATTGAGAATCAGGCCTTAGGCACTTCCGGGGATTATGAACGGTACTTCATCCAGGATGGCATCCGCTACCATCATATTTTTGATCCGCGGACCGGCCGACCAGCCCGTTCCGGCGTTATGAGTGATTCTGTCGTCATTGATGGAAAGGTTGATCATGCCGGTATGCTCAGTGACATGTTTACGACCATTATCTTTGTCCTTGGACCTGAAAAAGGGATGGAATTCCTTAAAAATCTGGATGGTGTAGAAGGCGAAATAACGGCGGAAGACGGCACTGTATACATGACGGAAGGGTTTAAGGACCATTTTTCTGATCTTAACGAGGACTTTCATCTGGTGAAGTAAATCCTGTATTCTGTGGATTTTCTCGTTATACGATTGATTATAAAGACATTCAATAAATTTTAAATTATATATTTACATTTCCTTTATAATGTAAGATAATATATGTATGCAGAAATCTTTTAATCTTGCATTAACTAACGTAAGGGGGATGTAACCTGAATGGATCATATTGACGAAAAAATCCTGACAATTCTTAAGAAGAATGGCAAGGCTTCAGCTACGGAAATCAGCAAAATAGTCGGCCTGTCTATACCGGCTGTTTCAGAACGAATCCGTAAAATGGAACACAATGGTATTATTGAAGGCTATGGGGCTAAAATCAGCCGCCGCAAGACGGGCTATAACGTCACGGCCTTTATTATGGTCAACCTGGAACGTTCCGGTGATGTGGAAGAATTCCGCCAGAAAGTTGTCGAATTTAACCAGGTATTGGAATGCCATCATGTGGTCGGTGCTTTTGACTACCTGCTGAAGGTATTGGTCAAGACACCGGACGATCTGGAACATTTCCTCATGGAAGAGCTCAATGAAATTCCGACGGTAGCTTCATCTCAGACATTCATGTGTCTTTCTACTTTGAAGGAAGAATGGAATGTCAATGTGCAGTGAAAAAAGAAACGGGCGTGCAAAGCAGTTTTGCTTTCGCACGCCCATTTCTTTTTATAGAGCTGATTTATTTATCTAATATGTTTCCGTCAAGGGAGATGGTAGCCACCTGCCAGGGAATGAACTTGCCACTCTGCTGCAAGGCTTTTTTGGCTGCCATTTCCAGTCCACCGCAGCAGGGAACTTCCATGCGGACGATAGTTACTTCTTTTATGTCATTGCTGCGGATGATTTCCGTCAACTTTTCTGAATAGTCGATGTCATCCAGTTTGGGGCAGCCGATAAGGGTGATACGGTTTTTGATGAAGTCTTCATGAAAACGGCCATAAGCATAGGCGGTGCAATCGGCGGCGATGAGGAGCCGGGCACCGTTAAAATATGGTGCATGGGCTGGTACCAGTTTGATTTGTACCGGCCATTGGCGCAACCGGGACAGGGACGGCTGGGATGATGCGCATCCAGAATCCTGGCCTGTAAGTACCTGGCTCTTCTGGCCGGGACAGACAGGCTGCTCCTGATGCAGTGTCTGCATGCGGCTTCCGGGGCAGCCCGTTCCGGTATAATGTGCTTTTTGGTGTTCCGCTACCGCCTGGGCATCATAGGGAGCCGCTTCACGTTCTTCAAAGGTAATGGCATCGGTCGGGCAATGGGGAAGACAGTCACCCAGGCCATCACAGTAGTCGTCCCGCAGCAGCGTGGCTTTGCCGTTTATCATGGCAATCGCTCCTTCGTGGCAGGCCCGGGCACAGGAGCCGCAGCCGTTACATTTATCCTGATTGATGTGAATGATTTTACGTTTCATTTGAATTTCCTCCTTAATACACAGGGTTTTATGATATACTTTTATTCAGAGTGCTTTTGTTTATATCATTAGTATAGTACAATAAGAAAGAAAAATCTGTTGTTATTCTAACAATGAGGTGCGAAATGAATCAAAATGTGACTGTATTAAAAAAATTGCCCTTATTTCTGGGAATTAACGAAAAGGAAATCGATGTACTCCTTAAAGATATGGGAAGCCGTGTACGTTCATACGATAAGGGAAATTTTATCTTTTATGCCGGTGATGAAGTGCATGCATTGGGCATTGTTCTACATGGTAGTGTCCATATTATACAAGAGGATTACTGGGGAAATCGTAATATACTGGCATATGTCCCTGCAGGAGGCATGTTTGCAGAAGCTTTTGCCAGTCTTCCCGATGCCCGTTCTGCCGTCGATGTCATGGCGGTAGAAAAAAGTGAAGTGCTGTTCATCAATCTCCGCCACATCCTGGGTGGACATACGACGCTGACGGAAAGTCAGAAAACATTGGCGGCCAATCTGCTGGCAGTATTGGCTGGAAAAAATCTTGTACTGACTGAAAAAATACGATACATGTCACAGCGTTCGACAAGGCAGAAACTGATGGCCTATTTATCACACGAAGCGAGAAAAAGAGGCAAGGATACGTTTTCCATCGAATTTAACCGGCAGCAGCTGGCAGATTTTTTATCCGTAGACCGGTCTGCCATGTCGGCTGAATTGGGCAGAATGAAGCGGGATGGCCTTATTGACTATAATAAAGAAACGTTTACCCTGTTCCATAGCTGATTTAGACGGGAAAGGGAACTGCCATATGGAAAAAAATCTGAATATTTCCGTTAGTTAGTGTATAATACTAATGAAAATATATAAAAAACGCATAGCATTAGAGTAACTTAATTGGAGGGGTACACATGAAAAAGAAAACTGCAGCCCTAGCGCTGGTTCTGTCCTGTTTAGTCAGTTCAGCATTTGCAGCAGATTATTCTCATTTGGTCATTATGCATACTAACGATACTCATGGATACGATCAGCGTGCCGATGGTGTCAACGGTATGGCAACCGTTGCGGCACTCAGAAAAGATTTTGAAGCCCAGGGAAAACAAGTATTACTGCTCGATGCAGGGGATGCAATCCAGGACAACAATCTGGTCAATCTGAGCAAAGGAAAAACGGCTATTGATTTCATGAATGCCGCCGGATACGATGCCATGGCCCTGGGCAATCATGAATTCGATTATGGGGCGGATGTCACACAACAGCGCATCAAGCAGGCTCATTTCCCCGTCATGTCAGCGAATATCATCGTAGACGCCACGGGAAAGCCGTTTACTCCGAAGACACATGCCATCCTTAAAAAAGGCAATCTGAACATTGGCGTATTTGGCCTGACGACCCCTTCGACGGTGACGACTTCCAACCCGAAAAGTACGCGGGGACTGACGTTCCTGGCTAAAGATAATATGTATACGGCTGCTCAAAAGGAAGTCAATGCATTAAAAGATGCAGACTGTGATCTGGTCATTGCCATCGGTCATCTGGGAAGTGCTCCCGATGCAGCGGGAGACCGGTCGGACGATGTGCTCAATCACGTTCAGGGAATTGACATTTTTATTGATGGCCATGATCATGTCATAAAAGACCGTACAGTAAACGGCACACTGTTAGCCGAAACGGGGGCACATCTGGCCAATATCGGTGTCATTCAACAGGTTGATGGGAAATGGAAAGAAGACCTGTATCCTTATGGACGATATAATAAGGAAGATCCTAAAGTAAAAGCTATAGTAGATAAGGCACAGGCCCGTATTACCAAGAAATTGGCCAGTGTGGTCGGCACAACGGCGATGACACTCGATGGCACACGCGCACCCGGCGTCCGGACTGAAGAAACGAATCTGGGTGATTTTCTGGCCGATGCCTTCCTGTGGCAGGTACGTCAGGCTACAGTGTTACAGCATGTCCGTGTTGATGGGGCTATCATGAATGGCGGCAGTATCCGTGCTTCTATCAACAAGGGAAAAATCACAGAAAATGATTTGCTGCTCGTCATGCCTTATCACAACTACCTCCAATATGTGACGATGAAAGGATCGACGTTATTGGAAATCCTGGAAGCCGCAACCTGTACGACCCCGAAAGCTATTGGTGCATTTCCGCAGGTAGCAGGGATTGAATACACCGTCGATACGCGGGTACCTTATGCCAAAGGGGACGTATATCCTCATTCCACCTATTATAGTCCGGCAAAACCGGGAAGCCGCGTGACCATTACAAAAGTAGGTGGCAAATCCTTCAACCCCGATGCGACGTATTGCATCGTCGTTCCCGATTATCTGACATCGGGTGGCGATACCTATTCTGCCTTGACAGATCCCGCTAAAGTAACGGTTGGTGATGTCGATTATCTCGATGTCGATGCTGCCCGCAATTATATCAAAGAAGCTCTGGGAGGAAACGTGGGAGATACGTATGCAAAACCACAGGGCCGTATTACGATTATTTAGACAAAAGGGAAAGAAGGATTCAGTATGGAAGCGAAAGAAATTCCTCAGCCCCATACCCAGCTGACCAAAGCCATTGACACGGATTCTGCCATTATCATGGGAGATCCTGCACGGGTAGATACGATTGCGAAATTGATGGATCATGTCGTTCCCTGGGCCTGTAACCGGGAATACAAATCCATTATTGGCATGTACAAGGGGAAAAAGATACTAGCTATGTCTACAGGAATCGGAGCACCGTCTGCGGGCATTGCCGTGGAAGAAATGCATAATGTCGGTATTAAACGGGTTATCCGCGTCGGTTCTGCCGGAGCCATGCAGCATGATATACCGCTAGGGCAGTTAGTGATTGCCGAAGGAGCTGTCCGCGATGATGGACTGTCCCGCAAGTATGTGCCGGAAATATATCCGGCCGTACCGTCCTTCCGGCTCCTGGCCCTGGCCCATACATATGCTCCAAAGGCCTGTTATGGCATTATCCGTTCGCACGATGGATTTTATATGGATGACAATGATAAGACCGAAGCGTTCTGGTCTGAAAAGGGCATTGTCGCCGATGATATGGAATCGGGGATTCTGATGATTATCGGCCGCTTGCGCCATATGGAAACATTGTCGATCCTGAATAATGTCGTCCTCTATCAGGGAGACCTGGCAGAAGGTGTCAATGATTTAGTGAATAGTGCCGATCTCGTGGCAAAGGGAGAACAGGACTCGCTCGTGACGGCTCTGCAGATCCTTTCTGATCCGGAAGGAGAAGCATAATATGGAAACAACACAGCATAATTGGTTTTATAGCCAGCTCTTTACCAACTGGAAGCGCTTTGAAGTTACCTATGTGGCCGTGCTGATTTTATTGCAGCTCGTCGTCTATGCCATCGCCCCCGACAGCATCGTCGGCATGATTTCCGGCGTAGCCGGAGTGCTTTGTCTGGTATACGGCATGAAAGGCCGTAAAATATCTTTTATCTTTGGCTTTGTACAATGCGTTGCCATGACATACATTGCCTGGATCAGCCATGCCTATGGGTCTTTTGCCATGGATATCGTCTATGTCATTTCCCAGCCGATAGGATGGTATATGTGGGGGCATCAGGAAACGACTCATTCGTTTCAACCGGGGACGCGGAAAAAAGTATTTATGGCAGCCTTCATTGCCTGGGCGGCCGGCTGGTTCGTCCTGGCCCAGGTAGGCGGCCAGCTGCCTTATTTTGATTCCATTAACTTCGTAGTCAGCTTTATAGCTCAGATTCTCTACATTCTGAAGTATAATGAAAACTGGTCTCTCTGGATTTTTGTCAATATTGCCAATTTTATTTATTGGACGATTTTATCGGTTCAGATGGTACTGGGGGACAACACGATTGGCACCCTGGGAGCCAACTTGTCCCAGGTGGCGTTACAGGCCGCTCTGTTGTTCAATGCCATCTATGCACAGAAAGTATGGTCCAGCGGTGAAGCCGATAATGAAGGCGGCGCAGCTTAAGATTACGTAATACACATATGATTCCGCTTAAAAAAGCAGTAGCATTACGCAAAAACGCGTAATGCTACTGCCTTTTTTACAATCACTTATTTCAGATGAGTCAAGATATGCCCCATCTTATTTTTCTTAGTTTCCAGATAGAATTCATCAAATTTCTGGGCCGGCATTTCAATGGGAACCCGTTCGACGATTTCCACGCCAAACCCTTCGAGACCGTAAATCTTGAGGGGATTATTGGTAAGGAGCCGTAATTCCCGGGCACCCAGGTCCTGGAGTATCTGGGCACCGATCCAGTATTCGCGGAGATCCGGGGCAAAGCCCAGTTTTTCGTTGGCTTCTACTGTGTCATACCCCTGTTCCTGCAAGGCATAGGCTTTGAGCTTATTGATGAGGCCGATGCCGCGTCCTTCCTGGCGCATATACAGGAGGATGCCCCGCCCTTCCTTATTGATCTGCGTCAGGGCGGCGGCCAGCTGTTCACCGCAGTCGCAGCGGCAGGAACCGAAGACATCACCGGTCAGGCATTCCGAATGGACCCGGCAGAGGAGATTTTTGCCATCGCCGATTTCGCCTTTGACGAGGGCGACATGGTGTTCCCCGGTCAGGTCATTGATATAACCGTAAATCTTGAATTCGCCGTATTTGGTAGGCATCTTTGCCGTAGCTTCCCGCACGACGTGTTTGTCATGACGACGGCAGTAATTCTGCAGATCGTGGATGGAGACGAAAGTCAGGTGGTGAGTGCGGGCCAGTTCCCAAAGTGCCTTGGATTGCATGATTTCGCCGCGTTCATCGAGGATTTCGCAGCATACGCCGACTTGCTTCAGCCCGGCCAGGCGCAACAGGTCCAATGTGGCTTCCGTGTGGCCGTTGCGCATGAGGACACCGCCCTTGACGCCGGTCAGGGGAAATACATGTCCCGGCCGGGTAAAATCATCAGCTGAGATAGAATCTGTCGCGGCTTTCTGGATAGTACGGGCCCGGTCTTCTGCCGTGATACCCGAATCTGTATCTTTATAGTCGATAGAAACGGTAAAAGCCGTATGGTTGTTGTTGGTGTTTTCGCCTACCATAGGGAACAAGCCCAGCTTATGGGCATATTCCTGACTGACGGGCAGGCAGATGAGTCCCTTGCCATGATTCATCATGAAATTGACGTTTTCCGGGGTGCAGTACTGGGCAGCGCAGATGAAGTTGGCTTCATCTTCCCGTTCGGGATCGTCGGCAACCATGACGATATGACCAGACTGCAATTCCTGGATTGCTTCTTCAATCGTATTATATGTTTGTTCTTTTGTATCCATCAGAAACCTCCTGTATATAATTAAAAGCCCTGTTGCACTATGCATGCACAGGGCTTTATGACAATAAGAATACACATACACTATCATCATATCTTCTCTCATCCAGACTCTACTGTCGGTTTTGGAATTTCACCAAATCGTACACTGCGTGTTCGCGGACTGTCACCGCCGGTCGGGGATTGCGCCCTGCCCTGAAGATTATTCTATTATACCTGCAAATAGAAAGGAAGTAAAGAGACACCTTTCAGGTATTCATTCCACATCAAAGATTTTACCGGGATTGAGGATGTTGTTTGGATCGAGCGCTTTTTTTACGGCCCGCATCATGGCCAGTTCGTCGGGATTGGTGAATTCTTCCATCAATGCCTTGCGTTTGCTGCCAATTCCGTGTTCACCAGACAGACGGCCACCCAGCTGATAAATGAAACGATACAGCTCCTGCTGATTTTCCGAAACTTTTTCTTCCCATTGTTCGTATGTGAGGTCCTCGTTTTTCAAAATGTTCAAATGAATATTGCCATCTCCGGCATGGCTGGCGATGCGTGTGATGAGGCCATATTTCCGGGCCAGTTCCAGAATCCGGGCCAGAAGCCGCGGCTCCTGATCGACAGGGACGACGACGTCTTCCTTACATACGATAAGGCTTTCGGCACGTACCGCTTCGGCAAAGGCCTTGCGGGCCTGCCAGATCCGGGCCGGGTCGGCGACCAGTACGGAAGAAGCACCACTGGCCGTGCACAGTTCGTCGAGGACGATGGCTTTATCATCGAGGTCGTCTTCACTCGTGCCTTCTACTTCCACAATCAGATAATTGCCCGTATCGCTGCCTTGGAGCGTTTCGTTCAGATAGCGTTCTACGGATTTGATGGTGATGTTGTCCATAAACTCAACGCACGTCGGCGTTATGCCGGCTTTTATGATTTTATTGACGACGCCGATGGACGCTGCTGTGTCGTCGAACACGGCGAGAAGGTCCAGCTTGTACCGGGGTTTGGGGAGTAATTTCAACGTGGCTTTGGTGATGATGCCCAGTGTTCCTTCTGATCCGATGACCAGCTGATCCAGACAATATCCCGTCGATTGCTTCTGCAGGCGGGCACCGAGCTGTACAATCCGTCCCGTAGGATTTACGATTTCAATGGAATAGACCTGATGCCGCGTTGTCCCGTATTTTACGGCCCGGTTGCCACCGGCATTGGTCGCGATGTTTCCGCCGATGAAACAGGAATCGCCGCTGCAGGGGTCGCCGGCATAGAATAATCCTTTTTCTTCAGCGGCTTTTTGCAAATCTGACGTGCGCACACCCGGTTCAACGACTGCGTACAGGCTGTCTGTATTGATTTCCAGGATATGGTTCATTTTTTCCAGTGACAATACGATGCCTCCATAGATGGGAACAGCTCCGCAGGCCAGCCCTGTTCCGGCACCGCGGGGAACGACAGGGAAATGATACTCGTTGGCCAGCTGTACGATGGCCGCGGCCTGTTGGGCTGATTCGGCAAATACGACGGCTTCCGGCATATGGTGGTATGCCGGATCGGTTACTTCGTCATGGCTGTATGGCTGCATGGCGTCAGTCTCTGTAAGGACATTTTTGCTGCCGGCAATTTCTTTCAGCCTGGTCAGTATTTCATCGTTTATCGGTGTATATGGCATAACGTAGCCTCCTTTTCGAATACATATGTCTATTATAGGAGAGATTCTCCTATTTTAAAAGGGGATAATCTCTAAGAAATGGGCCCTTTTCGTCAGCCACATTACGGCATTTCCCTTTAAATATCGGGAAAAGGCTTTATCTTGTAGTCATTTCAAGGTATACTATAAGTTAAGATTTTTTTAATCTGAAAAGGAGCTGAGACATGACGGTGAAACGTACAGGACGACCGCGCCTATCCGGGCAGGGCAGGAGACGGAACGTCCGCCGCAGGAAAAAGGCGGGCTGGTCTGCTTATAAGCGGATTGTCGTGGCTATTTTGATTTTTGGCGGCCTGTTTCTCGGTTCCAAGATATATGAGTTATGGCAGATTCATCAGGATATGACGATAACGGTCAACCAGGAACGGGAATTGACTGAAGAAAACCAGAAACTGCATGAAGAAAAAGACCGGCTGTCTTCACCGGAAGAAATCATGCGGCAGGCGCGGGAACAGTTCGGACTGGCAAAGCCGGGTGAAATCCCATACCGTCGCTGATGGGGCGGAAAGGCAGTAGAAAGCATAATTTACGATTGAATTTTTTAATGTTTATTAGTATAATGTGTGTAAACGCTATTTGCGACGCGTGTCTATAGTTAAAGGAGGATGTCTTAGCAGCATGACAATCGAAGTAGGCAGTGTATTGGAAGGAACTGTTACAGGAATAACCAAGTTCGGTGCATTTGTCGAACTGCCGGATAAAAAAATTGGTCTCGTCCATATTTCTGAAGTAGCAAATGAATATGTAAAAGATGTTCATGATTTCCTGAAAGTTCAGGATAAGGTACATGTCAAGGTATTATCTATTGATGAAAAAGGGAAGATCGGCCTGTCTATCAAGCGGACACAGCCGGCTCCGGAAAAGAAAGAGTTTCATTCCAAGCGGGAATTTCACCACCACAATGGCGGGTTTGACATGAACCGCCGCGCTCCCCAGTCTCTGTCCTTTGAAGATCGGCTGAGCAGATTTTTGAAAGAAAGCGATGAACGGTTGATGGATCTGAAACGCAATACTGAATCGAAACGCGGCGGCCGCGGTGCCCGGCATGCTGATTAATTCCGTATCCAGGAAGGTATGGAGGGAAAAGAGTATTCCGACAGGGAATGCTCTTTTTGTTTCTTCCTGTTATGCGAAAAGGAGCAGTTATGGAACATGATGTATATGCCGTTATCGATATCGGATCAAATTCTCTCCGCTTCATGCGGGGAAAAAGAGACCGGGACGGACAATGGCATTTTTCAAAAAAAGAATTAGTGACGACCCGTCTGGGAAAAGACGTATCCAGGACCGGCCGTTTGTCCAGCGAAGGAGTAGAGGCCTCGCTGGAAGCTATGCGGCAGTGGAACGATGCGTACCCGGATCTGTGCGTTTGCGCCGTAGCGACGAGTGCCGTGCGGGAAGCTTCGGACGGACAGGCATTCCTGGCGGAAGTACGGGCCCGCTTTGGCTGGCACTGCCGTATTCTCAGCGGGCTGGAAGAAGCCTCGTTCAGCTATCGCGGAGCGGCAGGCAGTGCGCTGCCCGGAATGGTCGTGGCAGTCCTCGATATAGGGGGCGGCAGCAGTGAAATGGCACTGGGAAAAGAGGGAAGGAGCCTCTGGTCGCATAGTTACCCCATGGGGGCCGTGCGGTTTTGTCAGGACGTATCCGGTCCGGCGGCATGTGACGCGCTGGAACGGCGCTGCCGCAATCAGTGGCTGCCCATACCGGCTGTTCCTGACCGGCTGCTGGGCGTGGGCGGCACGCTTACGTCACTGGCAGCTATGGAACTGGGACTGGATCCCTATGATGCGGACCGGGTAGAAGGCACTGTCATTACCCGGGATTGTCTGTCAGGCTGGATTGACATACTGAAACGTATGACGCCGGAGGAACGGCGTCATATAAAAGGACTGCAGCCACGGCGCAGCGATATCATCCTGCCCGGTCTGCTTATAGCCCGTTCGTGCCTTTGCCATTATGATATTCCGGAAATCCAGATCAGTGAAAAAGATCTCATGGAAGGTATTTTTTACAGCCAGGCGTTCCAGGATGCGGCCTGGCGGAACCGATGAAGTCCACGGCCGGACGCCTCCGGGATAAAGTAGAGTCATTCTGCCGGCATGAACAGCTGTTCCTGCCGGGTGATCACCTGCTCATTGCCTGTTCCGGCGGGCCGGACTCGCTGACCTTGCTTGATGTGCTGGCATCTCTGCGCCGTGCGTGGAATCTGACGCTGACCGTGTGTTATGTGCATCACGGCATCCGCCGGGCGGCTGATGATGAGGTTCCGGTAGTACGGAAGGCGGCAGAAGAACGGGGCTGTGGTTTCATGTGGGAATTTGTCGATGTGCCCCACGTTGCGGCGGTGACGCATCAGAGTCTGGAGACGGCCGGAAGGACGGAACGCTACCGCATTCTACGGCAATGTGCAGCACGATGCCAAGCTTCGGCAATTGCTGTAGCACATCAGCAGAACGATCAGGCCGAAACGGTGTTGCAGCACCTGTTGCGCGGCAGCGGCCTTCAGGGCCTGGGCGGAATCCGACCTAAAAATGGCGACATCATCCGGCCCCTTCTGGCCTTGACACGGCGGGATATAGAAGATTATATTAAAGAACGGGGACTGGTTCCCTGCGAAGACGAAACCAATCAGAGCCGGGAATACGGGCGGAACCGCATCCGCCTGGAACTGATACCACAACTGGAGAAATATAATCCGGCAGTCATAGCCGATTTGAACAGGCTGGCCGTGCTGGCCGGTGCCGACGAGGAATTTCTTTCCCGCCAGACGGAACAACGGGCTGCTTCTCTGGTGCAGGAAGACCAGAAGGGCGCCAGTATCGAAAAGAAGGCCCTGCTGTTACAGCCACTGGCTATGCAGCGACGCCTTATCCGGTATTTGTTTTCCCGTGTGCTCCAAAGTTTTCATGATGTGCCATTCCACTATACGGAAACCGTCCGCCAGCTGGCTGCAAAAGGTGCCGGTCATTGCTTTGAAGGGCTGGGCCTCTGTGTATATACGACAAAAGAACAATTGTGTTTTACCCGTGCTGCCCGGGGGGCATTTAAAAAGCGGCAGCATCATTGATTCATATTCAGGAGGAAAATCATGCATAGTGACGTAAAGCAAGTTTTATTTACAGAAGAACAGATCAAGGCCCGCGTACGCGAATTAGGCGCGCAGATAACGAATGACTATAAGGGGAAAAATATATTGCTTTGTGGCATTTTAAAGGGGGCCGTCACATTCTTTACCGATCTGGCCCGCTGTATCGATGGTCCTGTTGAATTTGATTTCATGGTCTGCTCCAGTTATGGCGCTTCGACGACTTCTTCGGGCTTTGTCAAGATCCGTAAAGACCTGGACAGTGATGTCAGGGGCCGGGATATCCTCATCGTCGAAGATATCATAGATACGGGGGTTACGCTCAGCAAATTGAAACCCCTTCTCCTGGAACGGGGGGCCGCTTCCGTAAAGATTGCGACGCTGCTCAGCAAGCCGTCGCGCCGGAAAGTAGATATCCCTGTCGATTATAATGGATTTGAAATCCCCGACGCTTTTGTCGTAGGATATGGACTGGACTATAACAGCCGCTATCGGAATCTTCCGTATATTGGCGTATTGAAAGAAGAAGTGTACAGTCATTAAAAAATGTTGTTGCTTTCCTTAAAGTGTGATAATATAAGAATATATTTGGTTACTTCTCTCTCCTTGCGGCAGGGATGAACCTGTATATTCATAAAAACGTGCGCGAAAGGAGCAGTATTTTGAGTAAATTTGTGCGGAATGTAAGCCTTTACTTACTTATTATTATCGTTGCCGTCTCCATCATAGATGCTTTTACGACTAATAAGTCAGACAAGTCCGAAATCACGTATACGAATTTCATGAATCAGGTCCAGCAGAAGAAAGTAGATGCTGTACAGATTACGGATGATCATGCCATCGTCGGTCAGTTGAAAGATGGTACGTCCTTCACTTCCTATGCACCGACTGATTCGGCCTTGCTGCCGGCACTTCGGGATGCCGATGTCAATATCATTGCCAAGCCGCCTGAACAGCCTTCCTGGTGGATGAGCATGCTTAGCAACGTGCTGCCAATCCTGATCCTGATTGGTGTGTGGTTCTTCATCATGCAGCAGACACAGGGCGGTGGCGGCCGGGTCATGAATTTTGGTAAAAGTCATGCCAAAATGCATGGAGAAGGAAAAATCAAGGTTTCCTTCAAAGACGTTGCCGGTGAAGATGAAGCTAAGGAAGAGCTGTCAGAAATCGTCGAGTTCCTGCGCAACCCGAGCAAATATAACAATATCGGCGCTAAGATTCCGAAAGGGGTTCTTCTTTTCGGACCTCCCGGGACGGGTAAGACGCTGCTTGCCCGTGCTGTTGCCGGGGAAGCAGGCGTGCCGTTTTTCAGCATCAGCGGTTCGGACTTTGTAGAAATGTTCGTCGGCGTCGGTGCGTCCCGTGTACGTGACCTGTTTTCCCAGGCCAAGAAAAATGCCCCCTGCATCGTCTTCATCGATGAAATCGATGCCGTAGGCCGTCAGCGTGGTGCTGGCCTCGGCGGTGGACATGATGAACGGGAACAGACACTGAATCAGCTGCTGGTCGAAATGGACGGGTTTGGCGCCAATGAAGGAATTATTACCATCGCCGCGACGAACCGTCCGGATATCCTTGACCCGGCATTGCTCCGTCCTGGCCGGTTTGACCGTCAGATTACTGTAGACCGTCCGGATCTGCGGGGACGGATTGCCATCCTGAAAGTACATGCCAAGGGGAAACCGTTGGGTAAGGACGTCGATCTGGAAACGATTGCCAAGAAAACACCGGGATTTACCGGGGCCGACCTGGGCAACCTGCTCAATGAAGCGGCTCTCCTGGCCGCACGTCAGGATAAGAAAGTCATCAATATGCCGGAACTGGAAGAAGCCAGTGAAAAAGTATGCTTCGGTCCGGAACGGCGCAGTCATGTCATCAGCGAAAAGGAAAAACGCCTTACGGCTGTACATGAATCAGGCCATGCGCTCATTGCCTATCTGCTGCCTGATGCCGATCCGGTCCATAAGGTCACGATTATTCCCCGCGGCCGTGCGGGCGGATATACGATGATGCTTCCGGAAGAAGACCGGTCTTACGAAACGAAGTCATACTATCTGGCTCAAATCCGCGTCGCCCTGGGTGGCCGGGCTGCAGAACAGATTGTATTCAACGAAATCAGCAGCGGTGCATCGGGTGATCTTCAGAGCGTTACCCGTATTGTCCGCCAGATGATTACCCGCCTGGGCATGAGCAGCAAGCTGGGGCCTATGGTATTCGGGGAACAGCAGGAACAGGTGTTCCTGGGTAAGAACCTTGGCCACGAACGCAATTACGGTGAACGCGTAGCCGAACTGATCGATAAGGAAATGCATGATATAGTTTCCGAAGCCTATGCAGATACACTCCGCATCCTGCGGGAACATCTCGATGCCCTGAAGAGCATGGCAAATGCGCTGATGGAAGTAGAAACAATCAACAGTGTGCAGGTAAAAAACCTCGTCGAATACGGTACACTGGATGCACCTGAACCGGAAACGGCTGATACAGATGCGGCCCAGAGTGCAGGCACAGAAACACAGGAAGCAGGTCAGACTGCACCGGAACCTCTGGCCGATTCCAAGCCAGACGATAATAAAACGGAAACGCCGTCTGGTTCTGTAGAAGTCAGCCCCTGGGGAAATACACTGAATAAAAAAGATGAATAAATAAAATAAAGCTGCAGCTATAGTTGCAGCTTTATTTTATAGAAATTGCTAGAGCGATTTGTTTATTAACATATCTTAAAGTTTTATCGATTACGTAATTTTATGGTATTGACAGTAAAAACTATTATGCTACAATTGCAGTAGGAAATAAAACTGGGTTGCATCCCCGCTGTATCGGACAGGGGAAAGGAGGAACGAATTTGAGACAGGATATCTTGGATTATTTACTGGAACATAAAGGTGAATTTGTATCAGGACAAAAAATATCAGATATGTTCGGCATATCCCGCACCGCTGTCTGGAAGCATATCCGCGTCCTGAAACAGCGCGGATATGTCATAGAATCATTTACAAAAAAAGGGTATTGCCTGAAGGAAGCACCGGAACTCCTGCATCCTGATGCCGTT
>NZ_ONTA01000021.1:0-4823 GCF_900320625.1 Megasphaera sp. DJF_B143 | reverse complement strand
GGCCCGGCGGTCATGTGTATGTGACCGTCCGCTCTGAAGAACACCGGGTCCTGCTTATCGTCCGCGATACGGGCATCGGCATTCCGGAAGATAAGCAAAAACGCGTATTTGAGCGGTTTTACCGCGCTGATGCCAGCCGATCCCAGGCGATTTCCGGCAGTGGGCTGGGACTGGCCATTGTCAAGCATATCGTAGAACAACATCAGGGGAAGATTTCTCTTCAGAGCAAAGAATGGGAAGGGACGACGATTACTGTTTCATTTCCCCTGTATCATACAAACTAAGGAAAGGCAGATTGAAGGGCATGAAATCATTTGAGTTTCCCTACGGAACTGGAACACAGTCTCTGGTTCTGGACGAACAGCATATACAGTATCACTTCACCAGCACCCAAACAAAAGAAACAGCCCATGAGGAAGAGGCAATCCGCTATTCCCTGCGCCATCCCATAGACAGCCGTCCTCTGGTGGATTGTGTAAAGCCGGGCGGCACGGTCGTCATCATTGTCAGTGATATGACCCGGGCGGTTCATACGGACCGCATGCTGCGGGCTATTGTGGCAGAATTGGAAGAGGCAGGCATTGCTGATGATCAGATTACGGTCCTCGTCGCCCTGGGCACGCATCGCCAACAGACGGAAGAGGAAACGGCGGCCGTATGTGGCCGGGATATGATGCAGCGTCTGAACATCGTCCAGCATGATTGTCATGATGAAAATCAACTCGTATCAGTGGGAACGACATCTTATGGTAATGATGTGAAATTGAACCGCCTGGCTGTAGAAGCCGATACGGTCATCTTGACCGGGGCTGTTTCGTTCCACGATATGGCGGGTTTTGGCGGCGGCCGCAAGGCCGTACTGCCGGGAATTGCCGGCTATGACACCATTATGACTAACCATGCCCTGGCATTGAATCCTGTCTGCCCGTACGGGATGGATTCCCGATGTGATGCGGGAAAACTTTCAGACAATCCCATCCACTGCGATATGATGGAAGGAGCGGCTTTCTTGAAACCGGCCTTTCTCGTCAACCTGGTCCTCACGGCGGAGGGAAAATTACACGATGTCGTAAGCGGCGACTGGCAGACGGCATGGCAGGAAGGATGCCGACGCCTCCTGGCACTGGACGGCGTGCCCATTGAGCATCTGTCGGATGTCGTGATCGGGTCAGCCGGGGGACATCCCAAAGATATCAATTTGTATCAGGCAACCAAGGCTCATATGAATGCCGTTTTTGCTGTAAAGCCGGGCGGTATCCTGATTCTGGCCATGGCCTGCCCCGATATGTATGAACCGGCGGACTTCACGGACTGGTTTTTCCGGGATGACCTCGACGAGGTGCTGTCTGCCGTGCGCCAGCATTTTACCATTCCTGCCTTTTCGGCATATAAGACCCGTTGTCTCATACGGATGATGAAAGAAGTGTACATTGTTACCGACCGGGCCTACTTTGAAGTCATTCGCAGGACCGGAGAAATTCCGGCAGAGACGATGGAAGAGGCCTGGCAGATGGCGCAGAAGACGCTGCAGGCAGAAAACAAGACGGACTATACCGTTACCGTCATGCCCTATGCGGCGGCAACACTGCCGGTCTATCAAAAGCGTGACAGAAGCTGATGAATCCACAGGACGATGTCATACAGATGTAATACCATATAAATAAAATATAGGATAACCAGAGGTGCTGCCCCGGCCGTCCTCTCCCAGTGGGAGAAGACAGTCGGGGCAGCATTTTTTTTAGTTTCATGGGATTTTGGGAGACAGTAGGAATGGGATTTTTTTGACAGAATCTTTACATTCTTTACATAGATTCCTTACACGGCCTTGTTACCATAAGGTTGCAATCGAACAAGGAAACCAATTTCCACAAAGGAGACGATTTACGATGAAATGGAAAAAATTAGTTCTCGTAGCCTTAGCCGCTATGATGGTTGTGACGGCTGCCGGATGCGGCAGTTCCGGAGATAAGGATAAGGGTGCTTCTGGCAAGCAGGCAGCTGTTTTCGGAAGTATTACCGGTTCCGGTTCTTCTGCGCTGCTGCCACTGGTTAAAGACGCAGCCGAACAGTTCAAGGCGGGAAATAAGGATGTTACCATTACCCTGAATGCAGGTGGTTCCGGCACGGGTCTGAAACAGGTATCCGATGGATCCGTCGATATGGGCAACTCCGATGTCCCGGCTGAAACGAAACTGGACAAGGCCAAAGCAGAAAAACTGGAAGACCATAAAGTCTGCGTTATGACGGTCGCTACGATTATTAATAAAGATGTAGGCGTAAAGAATCTCACGCGTCAGCAGCTGCAGGATATCTTCACCGCTAAAATTACCAACTGGAAAGATGTTGGCGGCAAAGATATGCCAATCGTTCTCGTAACGCGGCCGAAAACGTCTGGTACACGGGCCCTCTTTAAACAGTATGCCATCAATGGTGCTGAAGAAGCGGACAACAAATCCCTGGAAACAGATAACTCCGGTATTCTCATCCAGAGCGTAGCCCAGAACCCCGGTGCTATTGGTTATGTCGCTCTTCCCTATCTCATCAAAGACAGCAGCGTAGATTCCGTTTCTATCGACGGTGTGGCACCGACGCTGGAAAATACCTATAACGGTACATACAGTGTCTGGGGATATGAACACATTTACACCAGCAAAGAACCGAAAGCAGCTGTTAAAGCCTTTATCGAATTCATCCAGGGTGCCGATTACGGCAAACGGATTGAAGAACTCGGTTATGGTGTAAGCTCCAAGATGCAGACCAAAGAAGTTCACTAAGTACATTCATTCAAATAAGGCGGCGCCGGGTTTTATCATAAAATCCGGCACGCTGTTTCTTATAGGGGGACAGGTTATGAAGGCAATCGATACGGTAGTCCGGAAGGCCCACCGCAACGAGAAGGCAGCCAGGACCTTTATCACGATTTGCGGCATCGGTATGGCACTGGTGCCGCTTCTCATTGGCGCTTTTCTCTTTATTAAAGGCACAGATACATTCTTTACATTCGGTCACAGTGTAACGGAATTTTTATTTTCCGGCCAGTGGAAGCCGAGTGATACGGCAGAAGGCGGCGGACAGGTCGGTGCGGCTATGTTTCTGACCGGTTCACTGGTCACATGTGCACTGGCACTGCTTATTTCCCTGCCTTTCAGCATGGCTTCATCCATTTACATGACAGAAATTGCGACGCCTCAGCGCCGCCGTCTGATTCAGCCGGCTATCGAACTCTTTACGGGTATTCCATCGGTCGTATATGGCTTTGTCGGCATGACCGTACTGATTCCGGCACTGCGGAAACTGTTCCCCATGCCTTTTGGCTTTTCCGTATTGGCAGCAGGCATTGTTTTGGCGATCATGATTTTCCCGACCATCACGACTATGGCAGCCGATGCTATGGCAGCCGTTCCCAAGTCCTGGCGGGAAGCGTCATACGGCCTGGGGGCTACACGCTGGGAAACGATCGCTCATGTCGTTCTGCCTGCAGCTAAGAGCGGTATTTTCACCGGTATCATCCTGGGGCTGGCCAGAGCACTGGGAGAAGCGCTGGCTGTCGCCATGGTCATCGGTCAGATGAA
This sequence comes from Megasphaera sp. DJF_B143, assembly GCF_900320625.1. NCBI lineage: Bacteria > Bacillati > Bacillota > Negativicutes > Veillonellales > Veillonellaceae > Megasphaera > Megasphaera sp. DJF_B143. The sequence goes on along the minus strand of NZ_ONTA01000021.1, from coordinate 1,251 downwards.
AGTCTTTCCTACGTCTCTTTTCTTACCGGCCAGCACGCTGACGACAGCTATATCTGCCGATATGGGTGGTGCCATGGAAGGCGGCGAATATAATGCCGCGCTGTGGACGATGGCACTGGTGCTGTTCCTGTTATCGTTCCTCTTTATCTTTATTATCCATCAAATCAATGCCGCTTCCGAATTAAAAGGAGGCAGAAACTAATATGATCAGTGTTGAAGCAAAAAAAAGAAAAGATGCATGCATGACCCGTATTTTCGTCGCCGGGGCGGCCTTTGCCGTCATTCTGCTCATCGCCTTTGTCTTGTACGTCGTCATCGACGGGGTCAGCGGCATGACGGGAAAGATGCTCTCCTTTGGTCCCCAGGGGCTGGGCAACATGTTCTTTAATACGATTTACCTTGTTTTTCTGGCCCTGGTCGCCAGTACGATTACGGGGATTCCCGCAGGTATTTTTCTGGCTGAATATGCAAAGAAAGGCCGCCTGACCCACTGGGTCCGCATGGCCGTAGAAACGCTGGCATCCCTGCCATCCATCGTCGTCGGCTTGTTTGGCTACCTCGTATTTATCGTCATGACCGGTTCGCAGTGGAACCTGTTTGCCGGTGCTCTGGCTGTCTCTATTCTGACATTGCCGCTGGTAACGTCAGTTACGGAAGACGCCCTGCGCAATCTGCCGCCCAGCTATCGAAATGGTAGTCTCGGTCTCGGTGCTTCGCATTGGCAGACTATCTGGCGCGTCCTGCTACCAGCCTGCTTCCCGCGCATTATGACGGGGCTTATCATGGCTGCTGGCCGTGGCTTTGGTGAAGCGGCTGCCCTGATGTTTACCGCCGGTATGTCGACCGATATTAATTGGACGAATTGGGATATTACATCGACTTCGTGCCCGCTCAACCCGTTCCGCCCCGGCGAAACATTGGCACTGAATATCTGGGCTCTCCGTACAGAAGCCCTGCAGGCTGATGCGGCTCAGCAGGCTGCCGCCTCTTCGGCCATCTTGATGATCATGGTCCTGACCTTTAGTTTGGCAGCCCGTTACCTGAGCTATCGTATTGATAAGAAAATGGGAGGAAATAAATAATGGCAGAAATGACAAAAACGCTGACCGGCTTTGCCGCTGCGGAAATTGAAAAAAAACAGGGAGCAGTACGGGCAAAGGAACAAGCTGTAGCACAGGAAGCTGCTGGCACAGCGGAATATACATTTGACGTTACCGATATGGATTTGTTCTATGGTGATTTCCAGGCGCT
>NZ_ONTA01000013.1:0-7214 GCF_900320625.1 Megasphaera sp. DJF_B143 | reverse complement strand
GCAGGATCTGTTACCGCATCACCAGTAAATTCCAGATTCGAAGGATCGTCGCAATCCAGCATGAGTGCCGCTTTTTCTTTTATCTTTTGGATCAGTGACCGGCAGGTTTTTACAACAGCCATCCCCGTCAGATACGTCGTCGAAGATGCATAGGAACCACTGTCGTATGGCGAAGTATCCGTATCGACACCACGGGTTACAATCTCATCGACAGAGCAATTGAGACATTCCGCAGCTATCTGCGCCAATATGGTATCGCATCCTGTCCCCATATCAGTCGCTCCAATGGATAAGGTATAAAATCCATCGTCATTCACTTTTATTGTCGCCGAAGCCACGTCCACATTGGAAATACTAGACCCCTGCATAGCCAGTGCCAGACCGGCCGCGCGGATTTTGCCATCGGGAAGCACATGCCGCGGATATACATGCTCCCAACCGATCATAGCCTGAACCCGTTTCAGGCATTCTCCCAGATTGCAGCTCAGTGCTGTTTCGTTGAAATATGCCGGCATCCTTTCACCTTGCTGTACGATATTTTGAAGCCGCAGTGCTCCCGGATCCATATGTAGTCTGTCTGCCAATTCATTCACAGCCGATTCCAGTGCAAAAATCCCCTGGGTAGCACCATACCCCCTGTATGCTCCGGCAGCAATCGTGTTGGTATACACGGCGGTGTACCGGAACCGGAATGCAGAGAAACGATTGTATAAAGGAATCGATTTATGTCCCGACAACGTGACCGTCGTCGGGCTGTGGTCACCATACGCACCACCGTTCCAGAGCGATTCCACAGAAATCACCTGGATAATACCATCCCGGGAAGCCCCCAAACGCACGTGAACATCTGCTTCATGCCGGGGAGAGGAAACCGTCATGGCCTCTTCCCGCGTATAGGCCATATACGCCCGTTTTCCCGTACGCATAGTAATCAGAGCAGGATAACATTCCATGACAACCGTCTGCTTGGCACCAAAGCCTCCTCCGATACGTGGCTTAACTACACGGATTTTCGATTTGGGAATTTCCAGGGCTGTCGCGACAATGCGTCGTACATGAAAGGGAACCTGCGTCGAACTGACAATGACCAGACGGCCAAATTCATCCAAATACGTATACGCCCGGAATGTTTCCATCATAGACTGCTGTACTTGTTTTGTATGATAGATCCGGTCAATCACAACATCCGATTTCTGGAATGCCGTATCGACATCGCCCCAGTCTTCTTCCGCCTGGGCAATAATATTTCGTCTGTTATCACCACCGACCGGTACACGTGGGTTCCAGTCATCTTCCGGATGAACCACAATAGGATTATCCACGGCCTGCCGGAAGTCGAGAAGAGGCTCCTGTATGTCATATTCCACCTTTATCATGCGCATAGCCTTATCCACACATGCCGCATCACGCCCGGCTACAAGAGCCACTGGGTCTCCAACATATCGTATCTGTCTATCCAGTATAAGCCGGTCATACGGACTGAGTTCCGGATAGGTCTGGCCGGCAATAGTAAACCGCGTCTTAGGGACATCCTCTGCTGTCAGGATGCATTCAATGCCCGGAACGGTCAGGGCAGCTTTCGTGTCAACATGACGTACGATGGCTCTGGCATGAGGGCTGCGCAGAGCTTTGACGATTAGACAGCCTTCCGGTGCTAAATCTTCCGTATAAGCCGGTTTTCCTGTCATCAGTTGCAGGGCATCTTTTTTCATAACCACCCGGTTGATTTCTCTCATAACCGCATCCCCTTTCCTTTTTCTGTCAGATACCGTTTCAATGCCCTCATATGACTGACATATCCCGTACATCGGCAGAGATTGCCTGCCAGGTATTCTTTGATTTCTTCTTCTCCAGGATTATCTAATTCTCTTGCCATAGCCAGCACATTCATGACAAAACCGGGATTACAAAATCCACACTGATCGCTGCCTTCTTGTCCCATATACCGGGCAAATTCCTGTGCTTCATCCTGCAGTCCTTCCAGTGTCATAACATGCTTTCCGTCAATGCGGGCGGCCAGCACGGCACAGGACAGTACCGGTTTTTCCTCCAGCCATACCGTACATAATCCGCATGCTGTCGTTTCACAACCGCATTTGACGCTATAACATCCCTTTTTACGCAATAATTCATACAGCATCTGTCCTGGTAAAATTTCATCACTTTCCATCTTTCCATTAAGCCAGTACTGAATTCTCATTAGTCTCCCTCCCCTGCCGTCTGTAATAACAACCGCCTGCACAGAACCATCGCCATATCATGCCGGTATATGCGGCTGGCCCGCATATTATCTTCAAAAGATAAAGAATCCGCCACTTCACGGGCCGCCCGTTCCGCTTCCTCCCCGGTCATTCCCGTACCTGCCGGAAGACATCGTACCTGTGCTCTCATCGGTCGTGCTCCCACACTGCAGGAGACGCTATCTGCTGTGCGGGATACGGCACAGGCCAGGACAGGAAAATCGGTCGCGTTCAGCCGCAGCGAAGCATAGGCCGTCCGCCGTTTCTTTTTAGGGAGATATATGCCTTTTAAAATATCCGTATCTGCCGTCTTTTCCGCAAAAAGAGACAGGGGTATTCGTCCGCCTTTATATAAATCGGCTTCTGCATCCAAAGCCAGAAAGAGTGTCAATACATCAGAAAAGCCAAACCGGCCCCAGATGCTCCCTCCTACCGTCGCCATATTGCGAAATTGTGTACCCACAATATGACGCAATGCTTCCTTCATAGCCCCCTGGGTATACGTTTCCAGTGATTCAGAAATTTCCAGTTGGCGCAATGGCACCATAGCTCCAATATAAAATGCTTCTTCTGTTTCGCGTATTTCATCCAGTCCCAAATCCATCAAATCAATTGCCGTTGCCACCCTGCGGCGGGGAGACATGCGCAGCCAGCAACCGCCACCCAGGATAACCGCTGACCGTTTCTGATTTAACTGCCAGGCTTCCTCCAAGCTTTTTGCTTTAACATAATGAGCTATATTCATACCGTTCCTCCTGTTCAGCGCATGCAGATTCTATATCTGCCTGACCGTTTTTGTCTATTTTGATTTTCATAATGATATCTTTTTGATTCTTTAAATTTCTCCTGCTACATAGTTGCAATGCGTAAAATTAATGGTATAATAAAAATGTCTTCAGGGCAGGGTGCAATTCCCGACCGGCGGTATAGTCCGCTAGCGCTTTGGCGCATGATTTGGTGCAATTCCAAAACCGACCGTATAGTCTGGATGGAAGAAGGCAATCTCAGGCTGCGTCCGCAGTCTGTCTGATGCTGTGCCTGTATGCCCTGACCGTCCTGGTCAGGGTTATTTTTTTGCTGAAGACAATTCCCAATACCCTTATATACGGAGGCATGCATTATGACAATGAAACGAACGTACAACACTATCGATGAAGCACTGGATGCTTTGCGCCAGGGCCGGATTATCATCGCCACAGATGATCCGGATAGAGAAAATGAAGGTGATTTTATCTGCGCCGCCCAGTACTGCACAACAGAAAATATGAATTTCATGGCGACTCATGGAAAAGGTCTCATCTGCCTTCCCATCAGTTCGGCCTTTGCAGAAAAACTTGCTCTGCCGCCTATGGTAGCCCGGAATACGGACAACCATGAAACGGCCTTTACCGTCTCCATAGACCACGTAGAAACAACAACAGGTATTTCCGCAGTAGAACGGGCTTATACGGCGCGTATGCTGACAGAAGACGCTTCCCGTCCGTCAGACTTCCGTCGTCCCGGGCATATGTTTCCCCTCATCGCCAAAGAAGGCGGACTTTTCACCCGCGGCGGACATACAGAAGCCACGGTAGATCTCATGCGTCTCGCTGGCCTGAAAGAAGCCGGATTATGCTGTGAAATCATGGCCGAAGACGGAACCATGATGCGTACACCTCAGTTATGGCACCTGGCAGATATGTATCATCTGCCCTTCATTACATTGAAAGATATCAAAGACTACATGGCCCGTCAGGCAAATAAATCCTGATGGTCCTTTACAAAGGAAACTGCCCATTGGGGTGTGATTTCCAGCATGTCATCCGGCGGCAGCGCCTCTCCCAGATCACGCTCCAGTGCCTGATACGTTTGGTGCATGGAATCATTAAACGGAAGCATGCCTGATTTCTGCTGGCTCTGGTCAGCAAAATGAAAGGCATCGCCCGATTCACTGTGAGTAAATTCAATCAGGCTGGCATGAATCGGGCTGGCCTGTGCTACCAGAAAAGATTGAATCATTACTTTCATGATTTCTATCACCCTGTCATCGTATCCGGCGTCAAAAATGGCAAGTTTTTCCAGTAACTGCGTCCGCTGGCGGATAAGGCGATAGCGGAATGCCTTCATGAATTCATATTCCGGCTTCTGCAGTGACTGATGCATATTTGTCACATCTCCTCCGCCGGGAGCATAATAAATGACCAGGCGCAGATCGCTCTGAATATAAAGGAAATCATAATCGAGATATGTTTCATGTCCGCACTTCGGACACTGAAACCGAAAGAGAGATAAATCCCGTACTTTATCCCGAAGTCCGGGATTTTTGTCTATCTGTATGCGGTCCCATATTTTAAACCGGCTTTTCTTGCCACAGGCAGGACATTCCAGATTGCGGTTATAATGATCCGCATGTTTCACAGTTTCCATAATGCAGGCTCCTATTGATAAAAATATAAGTTCAATTCCATTATAGGCCAGAGCCTTTTCCTTGTCTATGCACAAATGAATATCTTACCCATAATTGAAAGCCCTGTCCAGCTTCTTGAATGCTGCACAGGGCTTTTTCATCTCACTTTATAAACTTTTGGTATATGTTTTTCGTCCGCTCCGATATGGGCATATGCAAATCCCGTTCCAGTACCTGGCAGCAGTTGCGATACCATTTCTCTACCATAACCGTGTCTTTCTGACTCCCATAACTGCGCAGTAAAATACGATACCCTTCTTCCCAGCAAGGGTCCACGGTCAATATCCATTCTGCTTGTTTTTCTGCCTGTTCATACCGGTTCTGGTCCAGATAAGATACGGCCAGGCGGGTGCCACTATTCAGGGCCAGCAATTTTAATTGATCCCGCTTCTGTAACAAGACTTCTCCTAATATTTCACCACTGAGATATTCTCCTTTATACAAATCCAGCCCTTCCCGGATCAAAACCTGTCCTTCATCTGTTTTTTGGGGAAGCATTTGCAGCCCTTTCTTTACTAATTCTTCAAAATTCCGGATATCAAGATGGCAGTCGTTGAATGCTGTAAATTGCAGACTTGTCTTATTTTTACGGATAAATGTGCTCGGCATCCGTGGCCGGCGTTCCGGTTCCAATGTATTAAGCAGACAGTTCAATGTCACTTTAAAGTTATTGCGTCCTGTCCGTTCGTCCGCATCAGGCCATAAAATATTCATAAGTTTTTCCCGGCTCATGGGGATATCATAAAATGAGATTAGCAGTAAAAACAACTGCTTGGCCGACTGCCTGGTCCAATCTCCTGACAAAATCTGTCTTCCTTGGAACATAAGAGATAAGCCTCCAAAGGTAGTAATGACAGAATTAAGAGGAGTCACAGTATTTGCCGCAGGCCGGATCATCTGATGATAAGACTGCAGCGTATCACAGCTCATGTTTCCCAGATTCCCTAAAATGGACTTTTTCTCCATCAGGAACTCATAATGATAGACACGACAGTATGTCACAAATTTCTGATAAAAATTTAAGAATAATCCGGGCTTTTCTAATTGTTGATAGCTGTGACTAAAATATAAAAAGCAGGCTGTCTGCCCCAAAGTATCCCGGCATTTCTGATACAATGCTAACGCTTTTTCCAAATAGGGAAGCCCTTTACTGGCACAATGGCTGAATACAGCTCCCATACCCAGTGTCAGGTACAAAATAGCCGAAAACCAGGCATCCTTCCCTTTCTGTGTGATAGCCAATGCATAGCGTCCGATTCGTTCCGCTTCGCTCCAATTACCATCCAACGAAGCCATCAGGCTTTGTCCCCAGTATATTTCTGTCTTACCCCTTTCAATAGGAAGTTGTTCTGCCAGTTCCAATGCTTTTTCATATTTTTGTTTACAAATATCCTTGTTATGACGATAATCCAGTAACAAGGCATGCCCCATACGGACATAACTAATGACAGCGATAAACCGGGAATGGATAGCCTGTGCGTACTGGATAGCTTTATCAGCATACTGCAGAGCCTGTTCCATATCTCCCTGAATAGAATAACATAATGACAAAATCAGTGAACTGTCACGAAAAGATACGGGAGCACGGTCCAACCGGTCCAGATTATCTCTTTGTAATATCTGACAGACATTCCTGATTTTTCCCGTTCGCAGCCATATGCGCGCCTGAAGATTATTTCTATCGCCATGATCAAAGGGAACTACTTTGTGCCGCAATAACAGATACCGCTCTGCCAGCCGTGAGTTTCCATGATTAATCATATTTTCACTCATGAGATACAGAAGTTCTCCCTTTTTTTCTTCCTGTCCTTCTGGTAATGCCTTATAAGCCTGATGCAGATATCTCTGGGCTTCAACAGGCTGAATAATATCCAGATAAATTTCGCCCAGGCCGCGGCAGCTTTCGCTTTCTCCTACAGAATTTTTCTCTATGGCAAACAACTGATCGGATTGCTCATACCAGTAAACCGCTTTTTCGTACTCACCTGCCAGACGTGCCATGTCGCCAAGTGAAATAAAGATACGAGGATCCTTCCGGTATGGAACGGGAATTTTCTCAATATAATGGCAAAATATTCTCTGCCGGCCTGACACCATCCAATGACGGCCTACTCTGGCGAGAATGTCCAAGGCCCGTTTCCAATCCGTACAAAGGATACAAAAATGCAATGCCCACTCATAATTATTTTTCCTCAGATAATATAAAGCAAAAGACTGGTATAATTTCCGCTTATCGGGCAGCTCAGCTTCCGCTTTCTGCTGCAAAAAAGCCCGGAACAGAGAATGATACTGATAGACTCCATGATCTGACTGCTTGGCCAGCAGTCCCTTTTGAGATATATCCTGTAACAGCTTCGATTCTGAACCAGATTGTATGATATTCTGGCAAAAATCCAAATCAAAATACTCTACCAAAGATGTTTTAAGCATGAAATTCTGTAATTCTTCTGGCTGCCGGTTAAAAAAATCATAGCTCAGATACTCAAAAAACCGTTGCAGGTTCAGTGATTTTTTTTGTAGATAATTTT
>NZ_ONTA01000043.1:0-3521 GCF_900320625.1 Megasphaera sp. DJF_B143 | reverse complement strand
GTTAGTGAAATTTCCAAAAAATAACTTACAACCAAGCATTGTCTTTCCCAGTATTTTGTTCATTGGAATCGTCGTCATAAGCTGTATCTTTTTTCCCATTCGGACAGATACAGTTTTAAGCAGCATAAAAGAATATATATTCAGTTCCTGCAGTTGGGTGTACATCCTTTGTGTCGCCTTTTTCTTTCTTTTCCTGGTCATCTTGTGCCTTGGAAAACTCGGTGATATCCGCTTGGGAAACGAAGATGAAGAACCGGAATTTTCTTTTTTTCCTGGTTATGCATGTTGTTTTCGGCCGGCATGGGCATTGGTTTGATGTTCTTCGGCGTAGCCGAACCGATTGTCCACTTATCAGCTCCTTTGCACGGGTCAGCCTCTCCCCTGGTACAAACGAAAGAAGCCATGCTGAACACTCTTTTTCACTGGGGTATCCATGCCTGGGCTATTTATGGTATCATCGGTCTTGCCCTGGCCTATTTTGGATTCCGATATCAGCTTCCCGTAACCCTGCGTTCCGGTTTTTATCCCCTTCTTAAAAATAAATTGAATGGTTTCTGGGGCAATTTGATTGATATCGTCGCCCTCTGTGCAACTATCTTTGGCCTGACGACGACGCTGGGCTTCGGAGCCATGCAGCTCAACGCTGGTCTGAGTGCTGTCGGCATTTTCTCAACACCATCTTTTTCCCACATTATTCTCTTGATTGTCATCGCCGTCGGTCTTGCCATCTTGTCAGCCATTTCTGGCGTAAGTAAGGGCATCCGCTACATGAGCCAGGGAAATCTGATTCTGGCCATCTCCCTTCTGTTATTCATTCTCGTCGCCGGCCCGACTGTATATATTTTATCTTCCTTTACGGAAAACGTGGGATACTATCTGACCCACATCATCGAATTATCTTTCCGTACATTTGCCTACGAAAGCACAAAAGAGGAATGGTTTACTAACTGGACCATCACCTATTGGGCATGGTGGATTTCCTGGGCACCATTCGTCGGTCTCTTTATCGCTAAGATTTCCAAAGGACGCACGATACGCGAATTTGTTGTCTGTGTTCTTTTAGTACCGACCCTTTTCAATATCTTCTGGATGACTGTATTTGGCAACGGGGCTATCTGGGTTGATGCACAAACCGGCGGCATACTGACCAATGCAGCCGCTGAAACAGAAAAACTCTTGTTCCTGTTTCTGGACCAATTCCCCTTCGCTCTGGTCACATCCCTGATTGCGTTACTGGTCATTGCCATTTTTTTCATCACTTCAGCCAATTCAGGAATCTTTGTCATCAACAGTATCGCCTCACAAGGAAAAAACACCTTTCCCAAATGGCAGACGGTCTTATGGGGCTCCTTGCTGGCACTACTATCCATCGGTCTGCTCTATTCCGGTGGCCTCCAGGCCTTACAGACGATGACCGTCATCATTGCCCTTCCTTTTGCCATCATCATAATCCTGATGGTTTTCTGTTTATTACGCGGTTTGATGATCGATAACGCCTATTTCAGCAGGAAATTGTCTGAAAGCACGGTTTATTGGGACGGCTCTCATTGGCAGGACCGTCTGAAAAAAATCATATCCGTAGGAACGCTGGATGATTTTCAACGTTTTCTGAACCAAACCGTAGATCCAGCTTTCAAAGAACTGCGCCAGGAATTCTTACGCAACGGCATTTCCGTCCAGATTCAGGTGTGTAATGATAGTCATCAGGCATATCGTGAGCTAGTTGTCGAAAGTGGGAGCCTCCGCAATTTTATATACGGTATCCGCTATCGGGCCAATGATGTGTCAGATACAGTCGTTGGCTCCCTGTCCTTCCCGACCATAACGGAAGAAGAAAATTACGAGCCTATTTGTTATTTTGCTGACGGACGCCGTGGATACAGCATTAAATATATGCAGAAAGATGAATTGATCACAGACGTTCTCCGTCAATATGAACGCTATGTCAAAATGTTGGCAACAGGCAAACACGACCTGTATTTGTCTGATAAAGTACATCTAGAACAAGGAGAAAAACGATGAACCGATGGAATAATCTAATCGATTTAAAAGGCGACTCGGCCTCGATAGAAATCATCAATCAGCGCATTCTGGCTGACGCAACCATAGAAGGCACAAACTTGGTTGTCTTAGTCATGGCCATCATGATTGCCTGTATCGGGCTGAACATGAATAGCGTTGCCGTCATCATCGGGGCCATGCTCATTTCCCCCCTGATGGGCGGTATCGTAGCAACAGGCTATGGCATGGCAACATACGACGTCCCCTTTATCCGCAAGTCCCTGATTAAATTATCTTTCCAGGTAGGCCTTGCCGTATTAACAGCCTCAATTTATTTTCTCATTTCACCTTTGACCACTCCTACAGATGAAATGCTGGCACGGACCACTCCCACGATTTGGGATGTTCTCGTAGCCTTATGCGGTGGAATTGCTGGTGCCGTCGGAAATACACGGAAAGAAAAAAGCAATGTCATCCCAGGCGTCGCCATTGCTACGGCACTGATGCCGCCTCTCTGCACGGCTGGATATGGTTTTGCTTCAGGAAACTATACATTTTTTCTAGGAGCCTTGTATCTATTTTTCATCAATGCCTTTTTCATTGCCTTGTCTTCGTTCTTGGTATTTAAGATTCTGAAAGTCCCGCCTCACGGCAATGTCGCTGAAGCTCATTTTCGCAAACAGCGTCTCATTTTAGTTATCCTCGGCCTATTAATTACGATTCCAAGCATCTATATGGCTCATCTAACGGTAAAAGATGCGCTCCAGGAAGTCCAGGTCAAATCTTTTATAGAAACAAACATGAATTTTGAAAAAACTAGTGTCGTTTCTTACACACTAAAAGATAAGACCTTGACAATTGATCTTGTCGGGGCTGTCCTGACGGAAGAACAAATAGACCAGCTTAAATCGAACATAAATAACTATCCACGTCTTCAAGACATATCTCTTTCTATTATCCAGGGAAACAGGAATCTGAACGCTGAGGAAGTACAGCGATTGATCAATTCACGTATAGAAAAACAAGGCAAAGCCGAAAAAGAAGCTTCGTACAAGATGCTGACCAGTAAATATTACCCAGCTTACGAACGTACTGCAGCAGACCAGCAGGTCATCCAGATTCTAAACAGCCAGGCTCCTTTATTATTTCCGGAAATCCAGTTTGTCCGGGGTGGCACGCTAACAGCCTTGCATCGAGATAACGATACGAAAGACGGTACATTTGGCTACGACCGTTTCATGGCCGAAGTTACCGTCAGAACTCCCCTTAGTGCCGATGACGCGCTGCGTCTGCATGATTGGATCAAAGGTCAGGTAAACATGCCTGTCATTCTGAATGTCCAGACCAGCAATGCTCCCAGCGAATACTATGGCAACGGGATTCAATGGTAAAATCAAAACTGCTTTAAGCAGCTGAAAAGTATACCGACCCCCAATTGTTAGGCCAAAACTCTAACGATTAGGGGGTCGTTTTGTTATTTATTTAATTTACTCTGGCTTGATAGCAGATGAATCTATCTT
>NZ_ONTA01000052.1:0-3334 GCF_900320625.1 Megasphaera sp. DJF_B143 | reverse complement strand
TTCTTCCTTCAGCTGGACATGTCCCGGCCGGATACAAGACGATTCCGTCCGGAACCATCCTGCTGTCTGTACCAAAGCCGCACCAGCTTTCTGTACCGCTTCTGCCATGGCATTGGCCGTAACCTGCTGATGGACGACCAGCACCCGCTTCCCTGTTACGGCAGCCCGGATATCTGCCGGCAGGGGCCATCCCAGATAGCGTACTTCATAAGGGGTCCCAAACCGTTCATACAGGTAGCGTGCTCCTTCCAGTGCTGCCGGTGATACGACAAAATTCTTCTCATTCCTGCCAGCTTGTTCATACGCTTCCCGGCAGTCAAAAAGTATTGCCTGCTTCCAGCCTTCCCCATGCAGTGTCTCCATGAGGGCCTGTTGTTCATCCGGGGAAGCCATTTCCAGGGGAACTGCCCCGAGGACGCCGGCCCGGCCTCGTTCCACCACTGTCTCCGGCTGGGCCAGGACAGGAAGCAGCGCGTTGTAAGCTGCCTGCATCCCGTCGTCATAATAGCCAATTCCTGTCGTCGGGACGGCCAGTGCCGGTATGTTGAGTGTACGGGATATCATACGGCACAGCGCCTTGAAATCCGTACCGATGACAGCTGGAACGGGAGTACCCACCAGTGCCACAAAGGCAGCATTCACCGTTTCTGCCGCTGCGCACACTTTGCGTACGAGCAGATCATCGCGGCCGAGGATGGCATCCATGTCGCGCAGTCCTGCACTAAAAACGGCACTCCTTTTACCGCTGAACCAGCGCGGTTCATCAAAGCCGCAGATATTCCCGGCACAGCCACCGGCATCACAGATAACGACGATGCCACCCAGACCGTAGAGTACGGCGGCCGCTCCTGACTGGTCCGGAGCAAAGGGAGACAAATATTTCCACAATCCTTTCATCGCCCGTTTTTCCCCCTTTCGTCCAGAGCCAATCCAATATGCCGCAACAGAGAAAGGACGCCAGCATATCCGAAAGGCTGGATATCGTCATCCCAATTCACGTGGGCAGCCGTTTCATGATACCAGGCCGCATCCTTGCCAATGGTCAGATCGACCGGATGGGATGCTCCTTCATAGTAGAGCATGGTAGGAGACAAGTTGGAGTATACCTTTGTTTCCGGGCTCCATTGTGCCAGATGACGCAGATAGACAAAATCATCCGGACTGAGACTAGCATATATTTCTTTGATCGTAAACCCGTACCGTGTCAGAGCCAGTGCCATTTCGTAAGCATTGCCATTCTGCATGCCACCTATAGCCACAGTCGTACCACTATAGCGGGCGCGGACTGCTTCAACAGCCTGGCGGGCCTGTTCCAGCCACGATTCATCCTGAATAGGGGCACCGAGAACGCGGGACAAGGCCATGTACTGGCGGTGAATCTGTGATACCTGATACAATCGTGTCAGGGTAATAGACGGGATACCCAGTCTTTTTTCCATATCCTGCGCCGCCAGCCACGACTCCGGATGGAGGACGAGGTTAAAATTAGCCTGGGACATAGCCAGATATTCTTCAAAATTACGGCAGCGGGCTAGTTCCTGTATCTGTTTGATTCCTGTCTGACGCAGGATAGGATACAGCTCGCAATCATCCTGCAGGGGAGAAAAAAATCCCAGCAGATTGACCGTACGGCGATGACGCGGCTGCTTTTCCAGCAGGGAATAGAGGGCACGGCGTACATCGACCATCGGCGGTTTGCGCCCTTCCCGCGTCAGAGCGTACATGTAACACGGCACGACAGGGACGCCGCAGACCGAAGCCGCTTTCCGGCTGACCCGTTCCATATCCGTTCCCAGGAGGGCATCGACGCAGGTCATGCAGAGCATGACTACCGATGGCTTCTCCCGTCGGGACTCCACGATTTCCGCGACAGCCTGCGGAATCTTCTGCAAGTGCCTGCCCGTGACGATATCCGTTTCATCGAGGATATAGAAGTAAAACCGGTCCTGATAGCCTCCCTGCTCGCCCAAAATGGTCGTATTGCGGCCACAACAGCCGGGACCGATGAGGAGCATGATAGATCCCGGTATAGAAAGGCCCGCCCGTTTTACGCCGAACCCCTGTGCTCCCGGGGAATTAAAAGCCAGTGCTGCCGGCGAATTGTAAATCAGATGCTTCGAGGATAGAAGTTCTTCCGGGATATGGTCTTTTCCTTTCTGCACCAGGTCACCTACGGTAATAGCATAAGGCTGTGTATCTTTATATTCCATCATCATTCCACCCTACTGCGGCAACGGCGGATAAATCGTCTTAGTACTCACATCGGGAAGCATGCCCAGCTTTCCCGACAGGGCGCTGATGACATCCTGGGGGGCATCGACGATGATGCTGATGACATTGACATGCTTATCTTTATAAGGAACTCCCATGCGGCCGACAATGTATTGGCCATATGCATGGAGGATTTCATTCAGCTTCCCCGACTCATTGCGGTCTGCAACGATAATACCAATCAGTGCGATTCTCGTTTCCATATGTATCACCTCATAAAAAAAATCCCATGCCAAAAGCACAGGACGACAGACACGTTGTGTGTAAGATGTGCTTTCCGCCTCATCTGTGCAGGACACCTTTACAGAAAAGTACGACAGCTTTTGCATGACGTTCTCCCGCAGGAAATCCGTTGGGATGACGTGTTTAATTCATTATAACAAATATCACCGTTCGTGGCTATTGTTTTTTACATATGTCATGGAATTTGCTAATTCTCTTGTATATTTTCAGAATGCCACGTATACTATTATAAAAATATATCCTACAGATTCACCATGAAAGAGAGGTCTTTTCTATGATACAGCAACCATTTCCCGTCATCTTCTCCGGCCATGGCAGCCCCATGCTGGCCCTTCAGCACAATGATATTACCCGCAATCTGAGCCGGATTGGTGGCCAGCTTTGCTCCCGCCACGGCACGCCCCGGGCCATTCTGGCTATTTCTGCCCATTGGTATGTTCCCGGCACATTTATCCAGAGCGCACCCCAGCCGCGCCAGGTTTACGACATGTATGGATTTCCAGAAGAGCTGTATCAGGTCACCTATCCCGTACCAGGCGATGCCAGTCTGACCCGGTCTGTACAAAACCTACTGGGACCCGCTGTATCCATCAATGACCAGTGGGGCATCGACCACGGTACCTGGACGATATTAATCCATATGTTCCCTGACGCTGATATTCCCGTCGTCCAGCTCTCCGTAAACCGCGATCTCACGCCGCAGGAACTATACGACCTCGGTCAGAAACTGGCACCACTGCGCAATCAGGGATACCTGATTTTCGCCAGTGGCAACGTCGTCCACAACCTGGGACGCGTCGAATGGAACAATCCCGGCGGT
>NZ_ONTA01000111.1:0-5233 GCF_900320625.1 Megasphaera sp. DJF_B143 | reverse complement strand
GTCACTCTTCCTGAACCACCGGATATAAACGTTTAACTATTTTTTCAAACAGAGTTTAAAATCGTATAGTTTTAGTTAATTTGTCTATATGCCAACGTAAAATAAGATGAAAATCGTTGCGCTAAATCAATATGATTTTAAAATAAAAAATATATCATATTTAAACGGGATTAGTCCTTATTTTTCTTCTAAAAATTAACATAATATAAAAAATAATTAAACAAATACATGATATATTCTTATTACACCATAAAAAACAATTTGTTTGACTCTCGCCTCTATATATGAGTTATAATTATATATATAATTTTTAATCTTTAGTTCATCATAACATGTATCCATATAACATTTTTGAATCAGGCAGGGGAATAAACAGTCAGGGGAGAGAAATAATTATGGTGCAGTATACAGATCGATTGAAATATTTGCGAATCAGTAATAACCTTTCACAGAAAGATGTTGCCAATTTGTTGGGATGTTCTCAGGTCGCCTATGGCATGTATGAGCTGGGAAAACGCCGCATTTCTCTCGAGAAACTCATCATTCTTGCAAAATATTATAATACGACGCTGGATTACATTGCCGGTTTATCTGACAAAAAATAAGGTGGTTGTACGGCCACATTGCCTTCGTGGGAATGTGGCATTTTTTCTTTTGTTGTTTTTGCAACAGAAAAAAACAGCGTTTCCGTCTATACTGATAACGTAATAAGAGACGCCAGAGGAGGCGGAAACGATATGGATAAAACAATTGATGATATCTGGTCTATTGTGCCGGATTATTTTAACAGAAAAGAATGTGAAGGCTGCGGCTGCTGTATCAGCATTTGCCCGGCCCATGCGATTACCATGATAGAGCGAATGGATGGCAGTGAACGGCCTGTCGTCGATATGAGCAAGTGCATCCGTTGCACCCGCTGCATGGATGCCTGTGAAATTTACAAGTGCTATCATGCCTGAGCGGCGTACCGCTCCGTTATTATCAGGATTGCTATTCAAAACAGGAAGAAGTCCTATGTCAAAGGGCATCTTCCTGTTTTTATTTTGTCCTCATACAGCTGAACGTTTTTTTCAAAATTATGCAATATATTTTTGAAACTTCCATCAACTTTCATTGCAATATATAATACATGAGCTTATAATAAAATCCGTCATAAGAAAAACATAATACTCCAGTGCATAGTTTAAGGGGAGGAATTAAAACATGAATGCATGGATCAATAACGTTTGTGAAAGGCGGTTTCATCTCAGCCGGTTTCATTCATCTGTCAGTACAGAAATTATAGCCGGGCTGACTACTTTTGCCACGATGGGTTACGTACTAGCTGTCGTGCCCCATATGATGGGGGAAGCCGGATTGCCTGGCGGGGCCGTTCTGACAGCTATGGTACTCATGATTTTTCTGACTACGATGGCCATGGGCCTGTATACAAACCGGCCCTTTGTCCTGGCTCCGGGAATGGGCAGCGTTGCCATATTTTCTATTACCTTGGTGCAGTTACAGCATGTATCGGTCAGTATTGCCAGTGCTATCGTATTTTTAAGCGGTATTTTATTCATTCTCGTCACGGTTCTCGGTATCCGCAAAGCCATCGTTATGGTCATTCCTAAGGGTATCAAGATTTCCATCAGTGCCGGTGTCGGCATGTTCCTTGCCGTAATTGGCCTGCGCAATGCTAAATTACTGGCAGCTAATGCCAAGAAAGTCGCCCTGTCTTTCGGTGACCTGACACAGCCTGTCGTCATTCTGGCTATGATTACCTTCATCATTCTGCTGGCACTGCAGGCGCGCCGTGTCAAAGGGGCAGCTCTGATCAGTATCATTGCCGGTACTATCATTGGTATCCCCATGGGTATTACCAAAATCCCGGCTACGCTGTTTACCATGCCGGACAGCCTGGCACCGGTATTTTTTAATTTTGACCTGTTCGGGGCACTGGACGTCAAATACCTGCCGTATTTATTCGTATTTTTCCTGCCGGATTTCTTTTCTAGTTTTGGAACGGCTATTGGTATCGGCGGCAAAGCGGGATTCCTCGATAAAAACGGGGATCTTCCTGACATAGATAAAGTGTTCCAGGTCGATTCGGTAGCAGCTACGCTGGGTTCCTTCTTTACCATTCCTGTACTCATTACCTATCTGGAATCGGGTGCCGGTGTCGAAGCCGGTGGCCGTACGGGGCTGACTGCAATTACTACGGCTATTATGTTTCTCCTTATCCTGGCCGTGACTCCACTGGCTCTCATGATTCCGGCAGCGGCTACAGCTCCTGTCCTGGTCTATGTCGGCGTCAGTATGATGGGAGGCATGAGAAATCTGGATTACACTGATATGTGTGAATATATACCGGCTTTCCTTTGTATTGCCTTTACGGCTTTTACTTTTAATATTGCTAACGGTATCTCCGTTGCGTTCATTGCCTATGTCATCATGAAAGTCGCTTCCGGCAGAGCATCGGAACTTAATAAAGGACATTTTCTGCTGGCACTGCTTCTGGCGTATTATTTCTATGCCATTGCTGGCGTTAAATAAGGGAGTGATGGATGGTGAAAATCGATTGGCTGTTAAAAAATGGGAATATCTATAATGTCTATCTGAAAAAATTTATTCCCTGTAATCTGGCTATCAGTGGGAAACGATTTTGTTATATGGGAAATGACCCTCTGCCCATCAAGCCGGAACATGTGCGGGATCTTGATGGCCAGTACGTAATCCCCGGCTTCATCGATTGCCACATGCATATTGAAAGTACGATGGCAGCACCGCGTACCTTCATGAAAGGAGCTGTCCGCAATGGTGTAACGACACTCATTGCCGAACCTCATGAAATTGCCAACGTATTCGGCCTTGCAGGCATACAGGCCATGGCTAAAACAATGCAAGAGGGGCCATGTGACGTTTATATCGCCATTCCCAGTTCGGTCCCATCGACAAATGAAGAACTGGAAACGACCGGTGGCGTCATCGATAATGATGATGTAGAATCTCTGATGCATATGGACCACGTCATCTGTCTGGGCGAAGTCATGAACTGCCGCGACGTCATACGGGACAGCCATTCCAAGACCAGCCGCCTGATCCGGCAGATCCGGGCTGGCCGGCCCGATTTCTCTCTGGAAGGCCATTGCCCCCGGTTCAGTGGCTGGGAGCTGGCCCAGATTTTGATGAGCGGCGTGAATTCCGACCATACGGATCAGTCGCTGGAAGGCTTGAAGGAACGGCTCATGAATGGCATGTTCGTACAGTTGCAGGAAAAGTCACTGAAACCGGAATTTATCTCTTATATTAAAGAAAATAATCTGCTGGAACACATGGCCATCGTAACGGACGATACCATGCCCGATGCCTTCATGGAACGGGGCCATCTCAATTATCTGGTAAAAAAGGCTATGCACAACGGCCTGACACCGGAAGAAGCTGTCTATACAGCGACGTATACACCGGCCAGGCGCATGGGCTTGCGCGATAAAGGGAGCATTGCACCTGGCAAAATCGCTGATTTCGTCATTTTGTCTGACCTGGCTGACCTGACCGTTGAAAGTACCTGGTGTGCCGGGCAGGAAGTCTATACAAAAGGAGATTCCTGGCAGGAAGCAGAACGGGATACGTCTTTCCCGAAAGCCTTTTATCATAGTGTCCACGTCGCGCCGCGCACGTCCGATGATTTTACTTTGAAAGCTCCTATAGAAGAAGGGGAGGTTACCTGCCGCATCCTGGAGGTGCAGGAACATACGACCTTTGTCAAAGAAGGACGGGCCGTGCTGCCAGTCCATCATGGAGAAGTTGATTGGGAACATAGTCCTTATAATCTGGCAATCGTCTGGGAACGCCATGGAAAGAACGGTGGCCATGGGACAGCTCTTGTCGGGGGAACGGCCATGACCAGGGGTGCTGCAGCTACGACCTATGCCCATGACCATCATAATCTCCTTGTCATAGGTCAGACAAAAGAAGATATGATGGCGGCTGCTAATACGGTCATCGCCAATCAGGGAGGCTATGCCGTAGCTTGTGACGGCGTCACGAAAGCCTTTGCTCCGCTTCCCATTGCCGGGATTCTGTCCGACCGGCCGCTGCCTGTATTGGGAAAACAAATACAAGAGGTGCATCGCGTCCTGACAGATTGTGGATATCGCCATGATAATGTTATCATGTCCCTCAGTACCTTGTCACTTCCCGTAAGCCCATTCTTTAAATTAACTGATAAGGGGATCATTGATGTCCGTAATGCGAAAATCGTCCCACTTATTACGGAAGCACGGGAAAAGCCGTAGAATACGAATAAGTAAATAGATAAACGAAACAGACGTGCTGTCTGGAGCTCTATACACCAGACGGCACGTCTGTTTTACTACATCCGGACGTTAAAGGATTGAAGTGGAACGGAGATTGGGTATAATGAATGTAAAAGGAAGTGATATGTGTGAATATAGCCATTATAACAGGAGCTTCCAGTGGTCTCGGCAGGGAATATGTACGGCTTCTTGATGAACAGTCTGTCGATGAAATCTGGCTCATCAGCCGCCATCAGGAAAAACTGGAAGAGACGGCACATGCATTGAAAACAAAATCCCGCATTTTACCGCTGGACTTGCAGGAACCGGCATCGTATACGTCTTTTGCTACAGCTCTCAGGCAGGAACAGCCCGTCGTTTCGTATTTCATCCATGCTGCCGGATATGGCCGTATGGGCCGGGCTGCTGCTATGACAGAAGCAGATACATCTGGTATGATTGCCGTACACTGCCAGGCCGCTGTCTCCCTGACGAAGGCGGTCATTCCCTATTGCCAGCAGGGCAGTCACATTGTTGAAATCTGTTCCTGTGCCGCTTTCCAGCCATTGCCATATCTGGCCGTATACGCTGCCTGCAAGGCCTTTCTTCTCCGGTACAGCCGGGCATTGGCAGAAGAACTGAAACCATCGGGGATTCTGGTCTCGGCAGTCTGCCCATACTGGGTCAAAGATACGGCTTTTATTGCGACGGCAAAGAAGACCGACCAAGAAAACCGGTTTACGCACTACCTATTTGCCGGAGACAAGAAGACTATCGCCCGCCGTTCTTTCCGTCAAATCCGTCAGGGACGTGTCGTCATTACTCCTGACCTGATTTCTACACTTCATCGCATCAGCTCCGGTATCCTGCCGCAATCCTTTTTCATCTGGATCAGCCGCTTTTTCCGCTGAAAATAGATATCCTGTGTGTCTGTAAAGCCGGATATTGTCAGGTTTTAT
>NZ_ONTA01000036.1:0-12491 GCF_900320625.1 Megasphaera sp. DJF_B143 | reverse complement strand
GGCCAGGTTCTTGGAAAAGCCGAGGACGGCTGCTTTCGCTGCTGAATAATGGGCACCGCCGAAAATACCGCCACCGCGCTTGGCCGATACGGAAGAAAGGTTGACGATACGGCCATAACCGGCTTTAACCATCGGTTTCATGCAGGCCTGGGTGCAGAGGAACAAGCCAAACATGTTGACGTTGAAAATGCGTTTCATATCATCCATCGTCATATCGGCTACGGTAACATGCTGGGAAATGCCGGCATTATTGACGAGAACGTCAAGACGGCCATAGGTCTTCATGATGTGATCGACCATTGCTTCGCACGATTCTTTGCTCGTAACATCGAGTTTGATGCCTTCGGCTTTGCCGCCTTCATTTTTGATGATATCGACCGTTTCCTGAACGCCGGCCATGTTGATATCTGCAATGATGAGCTGAGCGCCCTGCTTTGCAAATGTGCGGGCCATGACACGACCCATACCTTTAGGAGAACCACTACCTGTAACGATGACTACCTGATCTGTGAAATCTAACATTTGAAAAACCTCCTTGAAATAGCGCGTGTAATCTTACACGGTGTTAATAAAATGTATTGATGTAATAGATTGTGAATATTTATTTATCAGCTGAATCAGCTGCATTTAACTTACTATCGTCGATAGCTTTCCCTGTCTGTTTAACCAGGACCGTGACGACAAAGGCACTGATGACCATGCAGATGGCCAGGAAAAGGACGTCGGCATCAAAGGAACCGGTTACGGTGCTGACGTAACCCATGACATAAGGACCAAAGAATCCGCCCAGGTTGCCGACACTGTTGATGAGGGCAATACCCGCTGCCGCAGCAGAACCGGAAAGATACGCCGGCGGAATGGCCCAGAACGGAGAATAGGCACCATAGGCGCCGCTCAGTGCGACGGCAAAGACGATGAGACTGGCTATGACGTTGGACTGGGCAATGTAGACGCTGGCGACGAGACCGACAGCAGCGACTACCAGACAGCCGGCTACATGATACCGCCGTTCATTGACTTTATCGGAATGACGGCCGACAGCATACATGACAAATGCAGCCAGGAGATACATGAGTCCGATAATCCAGCCGATGGTCGTCGTAGCAATGGTGCTGGAAAGGCCATGAACCAGTGTCGGCAGGAACATGACGATGCCGTAATATCCGCAGATCCAGGCAAAGTATCCCAGGGCGAGGATGAGGACATCCCGTTCTTTCAGAGCCGTAAGGAAGGATACTTTCTTTTTCTTGGCCTTTGCAGCCTGTTCTTCGGCCACAATATTCTTCAGCCATTCCCTTTCATCCGTTTCCAGCCAGTGGGCTTCTTCAATCGAATCGGTCAGGTAATAGAAGCAGGCGACGCCGAGGATGAGCGACGGGATAGCTTCGAGGATAAACAGTGTCTGCCAGCCTTCCAGGCCAAAGAGGTTCAGTTCCAGCAGATACGTAGAAATAGGCGAGCCGACGGCACTGGCACTGGGGATAGCGATCATAAATCCGGCGATAGCCTTGGCATGGTTCTTCGTCTGGAACCAGTTGCTCAGATACCAGGCCATGCAGGGAAAGAAGCTGGCTTCGCAGACGCCGAGAGCAAATCGTACGCAATAAAACTGGATGTCGTTCTGTACAAATGCCGTCAGACAGGATACGAGGCCCCAGGAAACCATGATACGGGAAATCCAGCGACGGGCGCCGAATTTGGTCATGAGGGCACTTCCCGGCACTTCCAGGAGGAAGTAGCCGAAGAAGAAGATGCCGGCACCAAAGCCAAAGACGGCACTGGAAAAGCCGAGATCGGCATTCATCTGGAGGGCGGCAAACCCAATATTGACGCGGTCCAGGATGGAAATGGCAAAGCAGAGGAACAAGAATGGAATCAGTCTTCGTGTTACTTTGTGTACAGTACGTTTTTCTATATCCGCAACATTAGCTGCTGCTGTTGTCATAAAACTGCACTCCCTTTCTCCCAATATATGTCCAATAACCATTCAACGTTCAATGTAGGTTGTTTATTGGCAAAAGGATTTAGCCGTTTCTACGATATGGTCGACAGAGACGCCGTTCTTTGCCAGGAGATGTTCGTATGGAGCCGATTCGCCGAAGCGGTCCTGGATACCCATGCGTTTGACTTGACCTTTGCCAAGTTCTGCTGCTACTTCACAGACAGCGCTTCCCAGGCCGTTGATGATATTGTGGTCTTCGACGGTAATAACCTTGCCGATCGTTTCCAGGCAGTCTTTGACAACTTCTGTATCAAGAGGTTTGATGGTGTGCATGTCGATGATGCGTGCGGAGATACCTTCAGCCTGCAGTTTCTTTCCCGCTTCAATAGCCAGGCGGACCGTATCGCCGTTGGCAATGATGGCAATGTCTTTGCCGTCCTGAATCTGATGAGCTTTCCCAAGCTGGAGTTCTACGTCATCATCGTAGAGGACTGCAATGGGATCGCGTGTAAAGCGCAGGTATACCGGACCATACATTTCAGCAGCAGCTTTCGTCAGTTTCTTGGCTGCTACATAGTCAGCTGGCATGCAGACCGTCATGTTAGGCAGCGTCCGGAGAACACCCATATCTTCAATAGACTGATGGCTGGCGCCATCATTAGCCGGAGTAACACCGCCATGGGAGCAGGCAATCTTGACATTCAGATTAGGATAGCAGATTTCCTGGCGGATCATTTCGCACATGCGCAGGGAACCGAATACGGCATAGGTAACGACAAACGGGATTTTGCCGCATGTAGCCAGCCCTGCTGCCAGGCCGGCACCATTCTGTTCAGCAATGCCGACGTTGACGTGCTGTTGGGGCAGAGCCTTGGAAAAGGGCGTCGTCCGGCACGATTTCGCAATATCCACATCAACTACATATATATCTTTGTTATCTTTACCAAGGTTCAGTATTTCTTCACCGAAACCATCGCGGGTTGCTTTTGTCATATCTGCCATTTTATTTCAGGCCTCCTTCGAGTTCTTCCATCGCTTGTTTATATTCCGCATCGTTCGGAGCAACACCGTGCCAGCCGCACTGGTTTTCCATATACGATACGCCCTTGCCCTTTACGGTATGGGCGAAGATGCAATGGGGCTTCTTGTTTTTGCGCATGCGGATCATATCGAGTGTATGGACAATCTGGTGCATATCGTTGCCGTCGATTTCATATACGTCAAAACCAAAGGCTTCAAATTTCTTGCCCAGGTCACCGTTCGGCATAACTTCGTCCGTCGTACCATCGAGCTGCAGATTGTTGTTATCGACGAAAACAATCAGGTTATCCAGTTCGTATTTGTGCGCCGTATTGGCAGCTTCCCAGATTTCCCCTTCCTGGGCTTCGCCGTCACCGACGACTACGAATACACGATAGTCTTTATTATCCCGTTTGCCTGCCAGTGCCATGCCAACGCCACAAGCCAGGCCCTGACCGAGAGAGCCCGTCGAAATATCGATGCCCGGGCATTTCTTCATATCCGGATGGCCCTGCAGGATCGATCCTTCTTTCCGCAGTGTATGGAGTACATCAAGGGGGAAGTATCCCAGTGTTGCCAGAGCCGCGTACTGAATGGGGCATACATGGCCTTTAGACAGGATGAACCGGTCCCGGTCTTCCCATTTCGGATTCTTCGGGTCAATATTCATTTCACCAAAATAGCAGGCAGCTACAAAATCAGCGACGGAAAGTGAACCGCCGGGATGGCCGGACTGTGCTTCATAAATCATGGTTACGGCTTTTTTCCGCAGGTCTTTCGCAACCTCTTTCAATTCCTCTTCTGTTCGTTTCATGCAATGTCACCTCGTAAGATAAATAATAGATAAAATTGTATTACTCTTTTCATCCTCTGTTGAACATAGGATGTTTAACTTTTGACTGTATTATACTTCCAACGTAGGATGTTGTCAATGACTTTATACAATTACGCGTTTGCTCCTTTTGCATCGATATAACTACTCTGATGAGCCATAAACATAAAGGCGGTCCTGTCTGGGTTATGACACCCTGACAGGACCGCCCGTGCAATAAACATCTATATCGTTTTAATTTCCTTCTTCATCCAGAACGCCATATTCATAGAAATATCCCTGCCGCACGACTTCATCGACAGCCGTCTGTTTTTTATCTTTGATAAATTGGTACATGGAAAGATGAACATCGTACATTTCCTTTATTTTTCCCATCTTGCCCATATTATACACGGTCTGATAGCGGATCTTTTTTGTTAATAACCTGGTCACTTCACTAATTTTTATAAACAAAATATTATGAGTCATATCCGCCATGCACTGATGAAACTCCTCGTCGGCATCACACATGGCTTTGAAATTCTTGTTCACTGCCGCTTCCCGGATAGCATCCAATGCGCCTTTTAATTTCCGTAAGTCCTCATCATCTGCTTTCTTGGCGGCCTTATAAATAATACCGACATCGATCCATTCCCGCAACTCTTTCAATGACTCCATCGATTCCGTATCACTCAGGATGATGCCATAAAGGAGCGGATCAATCATGGATTCACTGAACCCCTGGCAGACAAAGGTCCCTTCAGGCCGGCGGATTTCCAATACGCCATAGGAAACGAGGATCTTGATGGCTTCCCGCACGGAGTTGCGTGACACGCCAAAGGATTCAGCCAATTCCTGCTCGGTCGGGATTTTATCGCCGGGATGAATGCGGTGATTTACAATCGCCTCCGTAATGCGGTCGATGACCTGTTGGACGACAGATTTGCTCTTTATAGGTTTTAAATACGTTTTTTCTGCTGCCATAATGATTCACATCCTGATTCAAAGTATTATTTAAAAATCTATACCTTAGTCATTATCCTCTGACCATTATTCTCTTCTAAATCTCTTCCTTATTATAATATATCTTTATAATATATTAAATACAAAATTAGCTCATAACGCAATATACTTTGTTGAACATTTGATGTTTATTTTTCGTTTGAATCTCATGTCTTACTCCATGCTATTATGGTATAATGGGGCTGCATAGAGTGTACCATGCGAAAGGAGTGGGGGTATCATGTTTATACACAGAACGAAACGGACCTTGCTGGCTGCCGCCGCGGTCCTGGGTCTTAGTTTTTGCACCATGGCAGAAACGTCTCCCGTACAGGCTATTGATATTGGTACCATCGGTACGATTGCCCAGGCTGGCGCCTATTACGCCCAGTTAAATCAGCAGCTTAATTACCTGGATAATGAAGGCCGCGACGACTATATGAAGCAGATAAAAGCCAAGTATGGCGTCAATACTGATTATCAGGCCAATGCCATGACAGAACGGGTCATGACGCGTCTTTCCAATGCCATTGCCAAGACAGATCCATCTATCCTGAAAAAGCCCTACAATTACTTTGTAAATAACGACACGAGTTTCAATGCGTTCTGCACTATCGGACATAATATGAGTGTCAATATCGGTCTCTTTGAACCGCTGAATTACAA
Organism: Megasphaera sp. DJF_B143; assembly: GCF_900320625.1. NCBI lineage: Bacteria > Bacillati > Bacillota > Negativicutes > Veillonellales > Veillonellaceae > Megasphaera > Megasphaera sp. DJF_B143. Next base: position 7,050 of record NZ_ONTA01000036.1, on the reverse strand, counting down.
TGAAAATGAAGTTGCCTTCGTTCTGGCCCATGAAATGGGACATGGACAAAAAAATCATGCCATCAGCGGCGTAAAAAAACGCATGCCCCTCGACCTTCTGGCAGCGATTTATGGTTCCGGCGGAGGAGCCGCCCAGCTGGGTGCGGCTATTCTGGACCAGATAGGCTCTGCCAAACTGGTAACCAAACCGATGGAAAAGGAAGCCGATGCCCTCGGGTTCCAGTATGCCGTAGCGGCCGGGTATAACGTCGGTGGCGGCGCCGCCTTATGGCAGCGGTTCCTCGATAAGGAAAAAGACGTGCAGACCAGCGGCATCATGGAACTGTTCAACGATCATCCTACGACGGTAAGCCGCCGCGACACGTATAGCGCCGATATTACAAAATGGAGCAATAATGTCGTCGCTGTCAATAAGGACACAGGCATGATCACCATCCGCAAAAAGGACTTCTATCAGCCTCAGGATATCCCCAACATGAGTGGAAAAGAACGGGCATATCTGATTGCCGGCAATCTTTCAGCGGTCTACCACAATAACGGCAAACCATCCGTCAGCGATGTCCATGTAGACGGCAATAATATCTTATGCGTCGGCCAGCAGCAGATTATGGATTTATCCCCTGTCAGAAATCCGGAAGAAGTAACCAGTACACTGAAAAAATTATTATAATCCCTGTAACACGGCAACAGGGGCATCCGGTAAGTCGAGTTTTACTTTACCGGATGCCCCTGTTATTTTTTCCATTTCCTATAATCCTCTGCTTTATCTTTATTACGCTACATGATAAAATAATTCTATACAGGAGGAGCATACAGTTATGAACCAGGAAATGAAACTTGCGGTGTTGATTGATGCCGAAAATATTTCGACAAAGTACATTGATGTTATTTTATCTGAAGCCAATAATCTTGGCGATGTCATTTATAAACGGATTTACGGCAACTGGACTACACCACAGATGGCATCATGGCGGACGACGATTCTCAACAATGCCATACAGCCCATTCAGCAATACAGTAATACGACGGGAAAAAATTCGACTGACTCAGCATTAATCATCGACACGATGGACCTGTTATACCAAAGCAATCTCGACGGTTTCTGCATCGTTTCTTCAGACAGCGATTTCACCCGTCTGGCATCCCGGCTCCGGGAATCACAGAAATACGTCCTCGGCATGGGAGAGAGTAAGACGCCCCGGTCTTTTATCTCGGCATGCAATAAGTTCCTCTATCTCGATGTCCTGCTGGAAGAAGCAGAAAATGAAGCCGATACAGAAACAACGGATGCGGCCAAACCGGCAATCATCGATGATACACCGCCTGTCATCTCTCCCGCCACAGAAGAACCAGTCAAATCAGAAAAAACTTCGGGCAAAAATTTCCGCACAATCCGGCAGGCGCTGTTAAAAATCACGGAAGAAAATTCCGACGATAACGGCTGGATTTTCTCCGGTACGCTGGGCAATCTGCTCAACAAACAATTTTCCGACTTCGATGTCCGCAATTTCGGATTCAAGAAATTTGTCCCCTTCATCGAATCTCTGGATATGTTCGAAGTCAATACGATTACCGATGATAAAAATAAAACGGTCAAGCACAATTATTTCAAATTAAAACCGGTTCACCGTCATCATTACACCCATTCATCCCGGTCCAGAAAGCGGCAGAGTAAAGTCTGATAGCCGCATACCAGATGCTCTTATAGAAAGGATGGTATTATGGAGGAGGACATCAAGACACAACAAATTTTACAATCCATCATGCGCCGTAAAAATAACTCGGCCATTGCCATCGCTTTCGACAAAGCCAGCAGCGACGATACCAGCATCTGCCGTATCGCTATCGCCTGGATCAGTGAATCCAAAGCTCACAGCATGACCTATCTGGTAAAGCCACCGGTAGATGACTTTTCATGTTCGCGCAAAGTGACGGCTTCTATGGTAGCACATAGTGCAGATTTTGCCACCGTATGGGACCGGCAAATCCTGCCCCTCCTGAAAGGAGATGTCCTGGCCTTGTATGATGCTTCACGCACTCTGCGTACACTGAAAGCCAGTTATGAAACATCGGGCCGGACATTTATGCTGCCTGAATTATACATCCGCGATCTCCGTTTCCTCGCCATTACCTATATGCCCAATCTGGGAAACGATTCATTTATTTCTATTATCCACCGCCTGCGTCTCAGTGCCGATCTGGATGATGCTGCCAGCCGGGCCCGGGCTTGTACGAGCGCCCTCGACCGGTTGCAGATGATTTATCCGGCCAGTGGATACGGTGTCCCTCTTTCTATGGTACTGGCCGGGGCCCTGAATCTCCCTGCCGATACACTGCAGGAAGAAGTAAGTATGGAAGATGAGGAAGAAGAAGAACCACAGCCCCTTTCAGAGCGGCTGACACACGCTACCCGTTTCAGTCTCATTCCTCTTCTGATTATCTGTCTCTGCCTGTTTGGGTACTACATGTACCGCCAGCGCCAGAATGCACCGGCTCACGTCGATTTCTCATCGTATTCATCGACGGAAGTTCCTAAATCACAAAAAAAGGAATTTCCCAATTTTGAATCCGGAAAAACGTACATGATGACACGCGGCACTTATGTCGTCATAAACGAAAAGGACATTGATCTGTTTATTACAGCTGCTAAAAACCACGATACGGATAAAATCCGCACGATGCTGCGGAACAATCAGGTACTGGTTTTCCAATCGGCCGTTCCCATCGAAGTGACAGGCAATCCCCATGGAAACGGATTCGTTCCCATCACGATTAAAGAAGGAGATCATGCCGGGCAGAGCGGATATGCCGCTTACAGTATGATTACAAAAGCTAAATAATGTACGGAAAAATCAAGAGGCAGCAGCAAAATGACTTCCCACAGTTCATTTTGCTGCTGCCTCTGTCTTGTATTCGGAATAAATGTTACTGCCCTTTTAATTCTGTCTGAAAAATTTCGCGCCCTATCGTCCGTATCCAGAATCCGACGAGCTGACTGTACGTCTCCATCCCGGGCTTTTTGGCTGCTTCTATGATATATTTCATAAAATGTTCAGCCCAGGAATATCCATACCGTTCAAATACCCCCTTCCCGGCTTGCGGTGAAAGTTTCTGCAAAACCGGCAGGAATACATCGTGAGTCACTTCCAGCATCTTCGTATTCACGGGATATACATAGCCGTTTCCCTTCTGGTCTGCTTCCATGAATACAAGGGCCAGCTGATCTGGCTGATACGAATCGTCAGCGTAATCGAAGTGGTACATTTCCAGAGGCAGTTTTTCTTTCTGCTCCGGTTTCAGCAACTGATATGCCCCATATTTAATCAGCTCGTACAGCCGGTCGTCAAAGGAACTTTCCATTTCTATAATCTTTTCCCGCCATTCTCCCCAGGTAAGAGCTACCCGGCAGTCATATCCGGAAAAATCATTCTGTCCCAGGAAATCTTCAACTTCTCCACTGGTAACGGTCATTTTTAAATCGGGAATATGCCATACCATGAAATGCTTCTTTTTATCAAAGTACAGACATTTTTCTTCTACATGGACTGCACTCTGGCAGTGTGGACAGGTGTAGAAGAAGAGTGACTGGTCATGCAGTACGCGCTGGCGCATTGCCAGGTCATCGGTGCCATTGATACAGTCCCACGTATGAAATACGCCCTTTCCGTGACATGCCGGACAGGTCAGGGACAAATCGATTTCATGACTGCCACCGCTGCCAATAATAATAGTATCCATCTTTCATATCTCCTTTTAGTTGGCCTGTGCCTTCGTCCCGGCCAGATGATAAATGTCCATCACCTGCCGCGCCGTACTTTCCAGATTCATAATGCTCCGCGGTACCGGCAGGGCTGCAAACGGATGCAGAGTATGCCGCAGGGACAGAAGCATATCAGCCTGGGCCATCGGTTCCTGGCCATCACTCGTCTGGCGAAGCACGGTCAATGCCGTCAACGCCTTTTCCAATACGGTGTGTATATCCTCTTTTGCCGCATCATTGATCTGCTGCAGCCAGTAAAAAATGACCGCCTTAGTATAGGCGTCCTGTTCTTCTTGTGTTTCACAGACGAAGTCAATACGCGAAAACCCAAATCCTTCTTCCAGAAGTACAGGGATGGCAACGTCCGCAGCCCGGTTCAGAGGAATCCGTTTATCTCCCGTTCCCAGAGACGAAAATGCCAGATGATGCACTTCCTTTTCTCTCGCCAGAGACAGACTGGCCCGGTAACAAGACAGCAGCTGCGACTCTTCGTGATGGCTTCCTCCGCGCCAGAACGGAGCCACCGTATGAATCACATAGCGGGCCGGCAATTTATACCCAAAGGTAAGTACCGCTTTCCCTTCCGGGCAGCCGCCGAGACTGCTGCAGGCAGCACGCAAGGAAATGCCTCCTGCCTGATAAATGCGGTTATCCAGGCCGCCAGTACTCATCAGGCTTTCACTGGCTGAATTGACAATCGCCTCTGCCGGCCAGGTCGTTATATCTCCACAGATAATGCGCAATTGCATGGTATCACATCCTTTAGTAAGAGGAATCTCTTTACCGTATTATAACATATAATCCCCCTTTCTGTATCCCGTACGGCCGAAGGAAAAAGAAAACGGGCTGTCCTAAAAACAGTCCCGTTTCGTGTATAAAATCATCCTTATTGCCGGTCCGCCAGCACCTATCCGCCACAGACAAGATTTTATCCGTATCCTATTATTTTTTATCTGCCGTCACCATAAAAAGCGGAATAGAATGGAATAACAGCCGGTACTTTTCATCATAGACCTGCTCGTTCAGCCGTGGCGTAATCTGCACGTTGGTAAATCCAAACCGGGACAGATGGTCCCGGTCCCAACGCGGCCGGTCAACGTGATTAAAAAACAGGGTCTGTTGAAACGTCTGATCGGTAAGATCATCACCACAATACGTATCGACAGGCACGCCATATAACCGGCGGTATTCTTTCTCATCGCGTTCCCTTGCCGCCCGTTCCGCTTCGTCTTTTACATAATACCAGTTGGCATCCAGATACAAGAGACGGCCCCCTGGCTTTAACAGCCGGAACCACTCGCAAAAGGCTTTTTCCGGGTCATACAGAATCCAGGTGACATTCCGGCAGACTATGTAATCGAAGGACTGGCCGGGAAAAGATGTGGCATGAATATCTTCATGCCGGAATGTGGCATCTATTCCCGCTTTCCGGGCATTACGCGATGCCGTTTCTATCATGGCGGCCGAACAATCTATGCCTGTGACCTTCCAGCCGGCTTTTGCCATGAGGATGGCAAAAAATCCCGGTCCTGTACCTATATCGAGTAATTCGCCCGATTGGGCAGGCCGATGTGCCATAAGCAGCTGACGCCAGCATTCTTCCTGTGTCTGCCGTTCTTCTTCTATTATCTTGTCGTACCCGGCGGCACAATAATCCCAGCGCTGGCCCACAGCCCGGGCCTTGTCCTGCATCTCCATGCTATCTCCTATTTAATGAATGTCGTAATGGCTTTTTTCAAATTATCTACAGCTTCCATATCATTATCTTTTACCGCATCGACAATGCAATGGTCAATATGATCGCGGAGAATCACTTTTCCCACACTTACCAGGGCAGAATCGACCGCAGAAATCTGAATTAGAATATCACTGCAATCCCGTCCTTCTTCTACCATGCGCTTAATCGCTTCCAGATGGCCGCTGATCCGGGCCAGCCGATTCATGACAGCCTTTGTCTGCGTATGACTGTGTACGTGACTGTGCCCGGAAGTATCCGTTTCCTGACGGGAAGTTTCTTCCTGAAAATGCGGTTCCGGATACTGTTCATAGGGGATATACTGCTTCTTTTCCGCCTTGATGAAATAGTATGAATCCGTATCCATGGCTATTGATACAGAAAGTCCCGCCGTAATCAGCATCGTTGCCATGATATCTACAGGAGGAAGGACGCAGGACAGCGTTTTTTTCCCCTGATCATGCAGCGCATTGACCCGGTTCCGGGACATGTCATGCATGATGATAAGTGCCCCGTCCTGTTTAAGCGCATTAGTCATCTTCTTAATAAAGACTTCTTTATACTGTGCAATGTGTGGATAAAAGTTCAGGCAAACTATCGCATCATATGCATTCTGTGGAAGTTTGTATTTTAAAATATCCTTTTCTGTATATGCAATGCCCGGAACGGATGCAAACTTCTGTCTGGCCTGTTCCAGCATACGATGGGAATAATCCAGTTCTTCCACCCGTCCGGTGTCCGTTACCGCCTGATGCAGATAGGGAAGCAGAATGCCCGTCCCGCTGCCGGCGTCGAGTACCGTATCACCGGCCGAAAGCCCTATGAGTTTTACCAGGAATGACAGGATTTCCGGATTTTCCTTGCGGTCCCGGTCCCAGGTCCCGGCATAATTTTCAAAAAAAACATGTTCTTTATCCATTGCTTTCACCACTATTTGAAAGAATTGTCACACGTTGTCATGTCTTATGATACGTTCACCGTCGCCGTGTGTCAATGGAAACAGATCATATCAATGGGCACAGCGGGCCAATCCTTTTTTGTGTGCTGAAAGGCAGAATAAGGGAGCCGAATCATATTGCATACACGATGAAATATGAACAACCGGACGGATATCTTTTACGCACTGACAATCGGTAAATCCGATATCCTGCAGCCGGTACATATCCCATGCCGGACGACATTCCCTGCTGATAGATAAGGCATCTTTCAGGGATTCGCACTCCCGGATAAGGTCCGAATCGACAGTATGATGAATATTCTTTTCTTCTGATGCAGCCGAGGTAAACTGAACAGGACCATAATCGGAATCAAAATTCAAAAGCAATCCGCCATCGCGCAGTACGCGGTGCCAGTCCTGGTACGCCTTCACTGCATTTGGCAGGTTCCACGTCAGATTACGAGACAATACTACGTCAAACGAAGCCGATGCAAACGGCAGTGCCTGAGCGTCACCTGCCTGAAAATCAACAGATACGTGATGTTCCGCCGCATTCCGCCGGGCCTCTTGTATCATGCCTGTCGAAGAATCAATGGCTGTGACATCATGTCCCAGGCG
>NZ_ONTA01000048.1:0-3140 GCF_900320625.1 Megasphaera sp. DJF_B143 | reverse complement strand
CACCGATACGAGCCTGTTTACTCCGATTCTGGCAGTTCTATATTGTCAGAAGCAGATAAAAATATAGAGTTATAAAGAGTTAAAAACGGTTATTTACTATTTATAACTGTTATGTAAATGCCTGTGCGCTGGAATGGAGACATCCGTGTTTTCCATAAACGAAAAGAGGCGGCGACTAAATGAACGATTGGGTTCATTTTGTCGCCGCCTCTTACGGATATCCCTGTCAGGGGATGCATAGATCCGCCTCTATCAGGAAGACTATATAGTCTCTTACTGGATATAGAAGGTCATGCTGACGGTTTCACTCAGCGTGTTTGTACCGGCTTCGACCGGTGCCATATCGGCCGATTCGGCTTTCATCAGGCGGGCATTCATAGCTCCGGCGTAAACGCTGGAATAAGATGGCGTACGGCCGCTGATATTGATTTCTTTTACTTTTCCGAGCTGTCCGCCTGCAGCCGTAGCGGCAGCTTCAGCGGCACTGCGGCCGTTATGGACAGCTTCCTTTATCAGGTTGTTTTTAATGGTATCGGCGTGCTCATTGGTAAACGTCATTCCCATGACGCGGTTGGCACCGGCCTGGCCTGCTTTTTCGATGATGCGCGGGATAAGATCAAAATCAGAAACGCGGATGCGCAGATTGTTTGTCACGGTGTAAGAGACAATCTTCCTGCCATTCGTATCATAATTCGGGGTCATATTGAAGTTTGTCGTCTTCAGATCATCCTTAGTGACCCCAAGAGCCTTGACGGCATTGGCAACTTGGTTCATGACCAGGTTATTGTCACTGCGGGCCTTCTGGGCATTGCTGGCCGTGCTTTCCATGCCAATGGTGATGTAGGCTGTATCCGGGGCGACCTGTTGTTCTGCGTATCCCGTCACATTAATGACTGATGGGGCCTGTTCGGCTGCTTCTGTAACGGCAGGAGCAGCAGCGCTGGCTGTTGCCAGCAGGACTGTCAGGGTCAGAGCTTTTAAGAAACGATATTTCATATGTAGAGTACCTCCTTACTTTATTGTATCCTCATATTGGATTTCTGATAAGAATATTATACAGCAAAATGTCTCTTCTGAAAATACGGCAAACGATGTATAGAGCAATTAGTTTCAAATTGTGAAGAAACTGTGATATTCGTCCTGCATAGCCTCTCTGCTGCCACGGCGATTTACTGGTCTGCATAAAAATATGACTTGTAATTATGAACAGGGTGTACTATAATAAGCGAAGGATAAAAAGCTAGGGGCGCCGCAAGGCTGAGAATGACCCTTTAACCTGATTCGGGTAATGCCGACGTAGGGAAGCTGTTACCGGATATGATAGCTCACCCTGCGGGGGTGGGCTTTTTTGTTATGTATTTTTGGATATGTTTAGGAGGATGTGTCATGAACTACACCACACAGATGGATGCAGCACGTAAAGGTATCGTTACGCCGCAGATGGAAATCGTTGCTAAAAAGGAACAGATGCCTGTTGAAAAACTGATGGAACTCGTTGCCAGCGGCAAGGTAGCTATCCCTGCCAACAAACTGCATACGGCACTCAGCCCGGAAGGCATTGGCAAGAACTGCCGCACCAAAATCAACGTCAATCTCGGTGTATCGCCGGAACATAATAACCATGAAGAAGAACTGCAGAAAGTCCAGAGTGCTATCGATATGAAAGCCGAAGCCATCATGGATTTGTCCAACTTCGGCAAGACCCGTGATTTCCGCCGCAAACTGGTTGGCATGTCTACAGCTATGATCGGTACGGTACCGATGTACGATGCCGTCGGTATGCTCGATAAAGACCTGAAAGATATCACGGTCGACGAATTTTTCTCAGTCGTCGAACAACATGCTGAAGATGGTGTAGATTTCATGACTATCCACTGTGGCATGAACCAGAAAACAGCAGAACGGATTAAACGCAATCCGCGTCTGACGAACGTCGTTTCCCGTGGTGGTTCACTGCTCTTTGCCTGGATGGAAATGAATAAGAAAGAAAATCCGTTCTATGAATATTACGATCGTCTCCTCGACATCTGTGAAAAATATGACGTTACCCTGAGCCTGGGCGATGCCTGCCGTCCTGGCTGTACACACGATTCGACCGATGCCGCTCAGATTGAAGAACTGATTACGCTCGGCGAACTGACCAAACGCGCCTGGGACCACAACGTACAGGTCATGATCGAAGGCCCGGGCCACATGGTTCTCACAGAAATCGCTGCCAATATGAAGATTGAAAAGCGGCTCTGTCACGAAGCGCCTTTCTATGTATTGGGGCCATTGGTTACCGATATCGCACCGGGCTATGACCACATTACCAGTGCCATCGGCGGTGCCATTGCTGGTTCCTGCGGCGCTGACTTCCTCTGCTATGTCACACCGGCTGAACATCTGCGCCTGCCGTCCGTAGAAGACGTCAAGGAAGGGATCATCGCTACCCGTCTGGCTGCTCATGCGGCAGATCTTGCTAAAGGTATCCCAGGTGCTCAGGAATGGGACGACGCCATGAGCAAGGCTCGTGTCGATGTTGACTTCGAAAAGATGATTTCCCTGGCCATTGACCCGGTCAAAGCCAGAAAATATTATGAATCGAGCAAACCAGAATGTGAAGGAACTTGCTCCATGTGCGGCCGTATGTGCCCGGCACGGACGATGAAGAAAATCCTGGCTGGAGAAGACGTATCTCTTCTCGATGAATGCTGATAGCAGCAGATAGTATTTCTCATAGATAAAGAAAACGGGATTGCCTGTGAAGGTTTGTACCAGCACAGGCAGTCCCGTTTTCCTTAGAGTATGATAGGGAAAGTTTGATGTATCATGAATGGTGCATTTTGTATATTATTTAATTTTTGACAAACGTCAAACAAACTATGAAAGGAGCTTTGCCTTTTATTTCCATACCAGCAGCAGAGATGCTCCGAATTCTTTCTTGAATTGACTGAGAAGCTGCTTCATTTCATAATCGGCCGCATTGTAGGTAGCTCCCGGTGTGACCGTCAGGATGAGGACGATGACGTTTTCTGCATGAGCTACTTCGATATTATCCACGAGCTGTTCGTAGGTCAGGTCCGACGCTTCAGCCAGGGCCAGCAGGGTAGAGAGGCGACGGATCATCGTCCATTCTTCTTCCGATGGCATATGGGCAT
>NZ_ONTA01000002.1:0-4786 GCF_900320625.1 Megasphaera sp. DJF_B143 | reverse complement strand
CTTGGTTCTGGCTATGGCCTTCCCGCTACCGGGCGGCCTAGGGACTTTCACCCATTAGAGTGCGCCCATGCCGGGCGCACCAAAAAACTGTGCAAATACGCAAGCGTATTGCACAGCCATAATACCGTATTTAGTTATAACAGACTCAGCCCCAGGTAGATAACAGCCGAAATACAGGCACTGATGGGAATCGTAATGACCCAGGCCAGAAGCATGCTGCGGGCTACGCCCCAATGAACGGCACGGACCCGTTCAGCCGAACCGATGCCCATAATAGAACCGGATACGACGTGAGTCGTACTGACCGGCAGGTGCAGGAAAGTCGCCGTAAAGATAACAATCGACGAATTCAGATCTGCAGCAAAGCCATTGATGGATTCCATCTTGAAGATTTTCGTTCCCATCGTAGAAATGATGCGCCAGCCGCCGGCCGATGTCCCCAGCGCCATCGATGTGGCACAGGCGATTTTTACCCATATAGGAATTTCCATGGTTTCAATGTAACCGCCGGACAGTAACGCCAGGGCGATAATGCCCATAGCTTTCTGCGCATCGTTCGAACCGTGGGAAAAAGCCATGAGGCTTGCCGACACGAGCTGCATTTTGCGGAACTGCCGGTTCAGGGTAATAGGAGAAAAATTACGGAAAATCCATAATAGCCCGATCATGACAAAGTACCCCGTTGCAAGTGCCACGATTGGCGACAGAATCAGGGACATGATGATTTTGCTGATCCCCGTTATATCCAGGGCAGCTGGTCCGACGCTGATGGAGACGGCACCGATAACGCCCCCGACAAGAGAATGGGAGGAACTGCTGGGGATACGGTAATACCAAGTCGTTATATTCCAGATAATCGAACCGATCAGAGCGGCTACAATGACTTCCAGACTGATCTGGGATGGGTTGAGGACCAGATCACCGCCAATGGTCTTTGCGACACCGGTACTGATCATGGCGCCGGCAAAATTCAGTGTAGCCGCCATGATAATAGCATGACGGGGCGTGATTGCCCGTGTCGATACACTGGTGGCAATGGCATTGGCCGTGTCATGAAACCCATTGACATAATCAAAAAGAACGGCAAGCAATACGACTGCCCAGATTAACCAATGCTCAGGCATACTTCAATACAACCCTCCTGAACGTGACAACCAAATCTTCACAGTCATCTGTCACGTCTTCGACAGACTGCAGTATTTCTTTCCATTTGATAATTTCGATGGGATCTTTGCATTCGGCAAACAGCTTTGCCATTTCTTCGTGATAGAGGTCATCACAATCCTGTTCCAGTTTCAGCACCTTTTTACTGCGTGCTTCTACTTTGAGATAGTTCTTTTTCAAATCCTTCATATATCCGATAGATTTGCGGATTTCCTTCATCGCTTTGGCCGTAATGACCGTCATCTGTTTAGTTCCTTCCGTAGCCTCGCCGACCTTGTACATCCACATTTTATCCATGATGTCATTAATGCTGTCTACAGTCGCATCCAGCTGGTCTATTAGCTGCTGGATATCTTCCCGGTCCATGGGGGTAATAAACGTTTTTTGCAGCCGTTTCATCGTTTCGACTACCAGTTCATTTGCCTTTGTCTTCAGATCAAAAATCTGATGCATGGCGTCTTCTGTAGGGATTTCCCGGTTCATGGCCTGACGCAACAGATCAGCTGCTTCATAGCTGATACGGGCATGTTCGTCGAGCAAGGTGAAAAACTTCTCTTCTTTCGGCTTTAAATGGAATGCCATAGTCGTCCAATCTCCTCATTTTTACAAGTACATACCGGCCGTAGAATTTACAAAAACATGACGCATTTATCGTCAAAATTTTACAATGGCCTACTTTGCATTATATCATATGCGCTTTTTTTATTCTACATAATCGTTTTACTTTTCATAATTTCTGATGCATTATTTTAAACCAGTATTTCTTATCTTTATTATTTACAAAAAAGAAAAGTCTCCAATCGCCTAAAAAGAAAAGGGGAAATGGAGACTTTAATATGATATATAAAATTTACAATATCATTTACTGATATCCTATGGATTATTTGATGACAGCCTTATGGATGATTTCCAGGAAATCACCGGCTTTCAGGCTGGCACCGCCGACCAGTCCGCCATCAATGTCGGGGCAGGCTGTCAGTTCTGCTGCATTTTTGCCTTTAACGCTGCCGCCGTACAAAATGGATACATCCTGTGCAGCTGTGTCATCATAGAGAGCTGCCAGCTTTTTGCGGATAATGTCGCATACTTCTTCTGCCTGAGCAGCCGTCGCCGTTTTGCCCGTCCCGATAGCCCAGATAGGTTCGTAGGCGATGACCACTTTCGTTATATCAGCTGCCGCAATATCTTTCAGGGCGTTTTCGATCTGACCTTCTATCCAGGACTGCATAATACCGCCTTCACGCTGGGCCAGCGTTTCCCCACAGCAGAGAATCGGCGTGAGTCCATGGGCTAGTGCAGATTTAACTTTCAGATTGACCGTTTCATCCGTTTCATTGTTGTATTCCCGCCGTTCCGAATGGCCGATGATGACATGGCTGACGCCGATATCTTTTAACATAGCCGGCGATACTTCGCCTGTGTAAGCGCCGTTGTCCAGCCAGTGCATATTCTGGGCAGCAACATGTACAGCCGTTCCTTTTGTCAGTTCTACAGCCAGCGGCAAATAGGGAAATACGGGGGCAATGACGATATCTGCCTGTTCCGCACCGGTAAGTCCCTGTACGAGAGCCGTGATGGTTTCCCGCGTTTCTTTTCCGGTGTGATTCATCTTCCAGTTACCTGCAATAATTGTTTTTCTCATCTCGAAAACTCCTTTGCGACTGATATAAGTAGATTTATTTATCACTCAGCGATTCTATACCGGGCAGCTTCTTGCCTTCCAGATATTCCAGGGAAGCGCCGCCGCCAGTAGAGATATGGCTGATCTGATTAGCAAGGCCTGTTTTATTTACAGCCGAAACGGAGTCACCGCCGCCGACAATGGAAACCGCCTGGGAATGAGCTACTGCACGGGCAACAGCTTCTGTGCCCTTTGCGAAGTTTTCCATTTCAAAGACTCCCATCGGACCGTTCCAGACGATGAGTTTCATCGGTTCCAGTTCACGGGCAAACAGTTCCTGTGACTTTGTACCGATATCGAGGATCATCCAGTCTTCCGGCACGGCATCAGCCGGTACGACTTTATGAGCCGCATCGTTAGAGAACGTTTCCGCTACGTTCACATCGACGGGCAGCAGCAGTTTCTTTCCTTCGTCTGCTGCCTGGGCGATAAGTTTCTTCGCCAAATCGATTTTATCGGCTTCTACCAGAGACTTTCCAATACCATACCCCTGGGCTGCCAGGAAGGTGTTGGCCATGCCGCCGCCAATAATCATGACATCGACTTTGGGCAGCAGATTGGAAATGACTTCAATCTTATCGGAAACTTTGGCACCACCAATGATTGCTGCGAAGGGGTGTGCCGGATGATCGACGGCACCACCGATAAAGCGGATTTCTTTTTCCAGAAGGAAACCGGCTGCCATAGGAAGAAAAGCGGCAATACCGGCTACGGATGCATGAGCGCGGTGGCAGCATCCAAAGGCGTCGTTGATGCCTACATCGGCCAGAGAAGCCAGCTTGCGGGAGAATTCCGGATCATTCTTTTCCTCTTCCCCGTGGAAGCGCAGGTTTTCCAGGAGCAGGACCTGGCCCGGCTGCAGTGCCCCGGCCATAGTTTCCGTTTCGGCTCCGATGCAGTCCGGTGCCATCTGCACGGGAATCCCCAGCAGTTCCGACAGGCGGGCTGCCACCGGTTTTAAGGAATATTTTGCAACGGCCTTTCCCTTTGGCCGGCCCAGATGGCTGGCCAGGATGACCGCAGCCTGATGGTCGAGGAGATAGCGGATTGTCGGCAATGTTTTCTGGATCCGTGTATCGTCGGTGATAACGCCATTTTCATCAAGTGGCACGTTGAAATCAGCGCGGACAAATACTTTTTTCTTATCTACATCTACATCAGTAATTATTTTTTTCATAGTAGTCTCTCCTCTCGTCAGTCGAGACCCTGGGATGTGAGGTATTTCACCAGTTCGACGACGCGGCGGGCATATCCCCATTCATTATCATACCAAGAGACAATTTTCACCATGCCTCCGTCCATGACCATATTCAGGGGAATATCGATGGTCGTCGTATTTTCATTGCCGCGGTAATCAACCGAAACGAGTTCATCTTCGTTAGTATCGATGATGCCTCTGTATTTCCAAGCAGCGGCTTTTTTGAAGGTGCTGTTCAAATCTTCCAGGGTAACGTTTTTATCTTCTAATTCCAGGACAATATCCACAATGGAGACATCCGGTGTCGGTACGCGGACTGCCCGGCAGCTCAGTTTGCCTTCGAATTCCGGCAGGACTTTGGTAATGGCTTCGGCAGCCCCGGTCGTCGTCGGAATGATCGACATGCCCGCTGCCCGGGCGCGGCGGAAATCTTTATGGGATACGTCGAGTATTTTCTGGTCCGTCGTGTAGGAATGGATGGATGTGGTCATACCGCGTCTGACACCATACGTATCATTCATCAGTTTCAGGATAGCAGCCAGACCGCAGGTTGTCATAGAAGCGCCGGAAATGACGTGGTGCTTCTTGGGATTGTATTTATCTTCATTGACGCCAAGGACAATCGTAATGTCATCGATGGTGGATGGTGCCGTAATGATGACTTTTTTTACGCTGCCTCCCAGGGGAAGACGACTCTGGGAACTCGCCGTGCGGCGGCCGGCATATTTGCCCGATGATTCGAT
>NZ_ONTA01000271.1:0-3933 GCF_900320625.1 Megasphaera sp. DJF_B143 | reverse complement strand
CGTCCGCTCCCGGCACGTAAAGTAGATAAAGAAGCAGTAGCGGAATTCAAGAAAGATAAAGAGTACGTCGATGTGAACTGCCTTGGCGTACTCATGAATAAAAAACAGATTGGCAAGCTCGTCGATGCCTGCTTCCATCTTGTCGGCAATACAAAGACGGCGGAACTTCTGGATAATATCAAGGCAATCGGTTATCATTATGCCCGTCAGGCTGGTATGTCCATTGCTATTTCTGATATTCAGATTCCTGCTGAAAAATGGGACATCCTCGATGCCGCCGATAAACAGGTACAGAATGTATCCAAAATGTATCTCCGCGGCCTTATAACGGAAGACGAACGGTATCGTAAGACCTGCTCCATCTGGGAAAAAGCAACGGATGACGTAACGGAAGTCATGATGGATAACATGGATCCGTTCAACTCCATCTTCATGATGGCTGACTCCGGTGCTCGTGGTAATAAACAGCAGATTCGTCAGGTTGCCGGTATGCGTGGCCTGATGGCTGACCCGTCGGGCCGAATCATCGACTTGCCCATCAAGGCAAATTTCCGGGAAGGCCTGTCTGTACTGGATTACTTCACATCGTCCCATGGTGCCCGTAAAGGTCTGGCCGATACGGCATTGCGGACCGCCGACTCGGGATATCTGACCCGTCGTCTCGTCGATGTTTCCCAGGATGTCATTGTCCGTGAAGAAGACTGTGATGTTTTCGGTATCGACCTGATTCGCGAACGGGCCCGCCTGGCCGGCTCTACCCGTCAGGCTGTGGCTCTCATGGCGGATAAGATTATCGGCCGTGTATTGGCTGCTGATATCGTCGATGCCGGTACAGGTGAAGTCATTCTGCCGGAAGGACACGTCCTCACGACAGATGATATGGATGAACTCGTTGCCTATAAGGTACCTAAACTGTCTCTCCATGGCAGCCAGCTTGATATTAATGATGACATGAATCATACTAATGTCATTGAAAACGTCTATCTTGGTGCGCCGGAAGAAAGCATCCGCTCTTCCCTGCGCCAGGCCATGATTGAAAATATGCTTGGCAAATCTGTCGAAGAAACGGTCATCGACTCCAATGGCATGGAAATCTGCCCGGCCGGCACTCCCCTTACGGAAGATGCTATCGACCGCATCCTGAGCAGCGATGTAACAGAAGTCAAAGTACGCAATAATGATATCCGTGGTGTCTACGTTACAGCTATCGTAGAAGGCAATGGCATCATTGAACCGCTGGAAGACCGGATTGAAGGCCGTACGGCAGCGGAAACACTGATTAACAAAGATACGGGCGAGGTTATTGTTCCTCTCAACGAAGAAATCATGGCGGATCAGGCAAAAGAAGTTGCCAAGTATTATGATAAAGTTAAGATCCGCAGTGTCCTTACCTGCCGCAGCCGTTACGGTGTATGCGCTAAATGCTATGGCCGCGATCTTGGTACAGGCGGCAAGGTCAACGTAGGCGAATCGGTTGGTACGATTGCAGCACAGTCTATCGGTGAACCGGGCACACAGCTGACTATGCGTACATTCCATACAGGCGGCGTTGCATCTGCTGGTGATATCACACAAGGTCTGCCCCGTGTCGAAGAATTGTTTGAAGCCCGTAAGCCGAAAGGCAATGCTATCATCACTGAAATCGACGGCACTGTTTCTATTACGGAAAAAGAAGACCACCATGACATCAATATCGTCCATGTTCTTTCCAAAGATGGCGAAGAACGAAGCTACACGATTCCCTTTGGCGCTCACCTGGTAGTTCACGAAGGCGACGTCATCGAAAAGGGCAGCCGCATTACATCCGGTTCCATTAATCCTCACGATATCCTGCGCATCCAGGGTGTAGAAGCAACACAGCGGTACCTCGTATACGAAGTACAGAAGGTTTATAAATCCCAGGGCGTTGGTATCAACGATAAGCACATCGAAGTTATCGTACGCCAGATGCTGCGTAAGATTAAGATTGAAGATGCTGGAGATGCCGATGTATTGCCAGGCGATTATATTGATGTCAATGTCTTTGAAGATATGAACAAACGTATAGAAGCCAATGGCGGCAAACCGGCTATAGGCAAGCCTATGCTGCTCGGCATTACTAAAGCGGCCCTGGCTACCGATTCCTTCTTGTCAGCCGCTTCCTTCCAGGAAACGACCCGCGTCCTTACCGATGCAGCCATCAAGGGCAAGATCGATCCGCTTCTCGGCCTCAAGGAAAACGTCATCATCGGCAAGCTGATTCCTGCCGGTACTGGCATGAGCCGCTACCGCAAAGTGAAAGTCGTTAAGACGGTCCCTACCGTTGAATATGAAGATGAAGATGGCAATCCCATTGACATCCAGCCGGAAGATACGACACCAGAAGCCGGACATTAAGATCGCATAAATGAAACATCACATGAAGAGTGATTAACATCTTCATGTGATGTTTTTTTTACCTCTTATCATGCGGAATTCATATATCAGATAATACAATTATTGAACCACGCGGGACTGTGTAATAATAAATGGCTTATTTTACGAAAAATACATTGACATGGAAATAGGGGAATGATAAAATATCTAAGTGTCGCAATGCGAGTCGTGCGGCCAAATTGTATGTTTTAAGGAGTGATGTTTCGTGAGCTTGGAATTGCTCGGTACGGCCAGAAAGACGGTCGGTGCCAAACAGACGCTGAAAGCAATGAAACGAAACGAAGTCACACAGCTGTATATTGCCAATGACTGTGATGAACAGGTAGCAGCACCGCTGCTCACGCTTGCCGTTGAAATGGGAATTGCCACGGATCGCAATTATACTATGGCAGAACTGGGGCTGGCCTGCCGGATCAAGGTTGGGGCTGCAGCTGTCGGACTGCTCAGCTGATTCTGGTAACATCATCCTGAAGCTGACGCTTCATTGATGATTACATTATAAATCTAATTGTTTGGAGAGGAGGTGCCCAAATGCCAACAATCAGCCAATTGGTTCGTAAAGGACGTCAGGTTGCCGTAACTAAATCGACAGCACCGGCTTTGAAAAACTGCCCGCAGAAACGCGGTGTCTGCACTCGTGTATACACAGCTACCCCGAAAAAACCTAACTCGGCTCTGCGTAAAGTTGCCCGTGTTCGCTTGACGAACTCCATCGAAGTAACTGCTTATATTCCCGGCATTGGTCACAATTTACAGGAACACAGTGTTGTATTAATCAGAGGCGGTCGTGTCAAAGACCTTCCTGGTGTACGTTATCACATCGTCCGCGGTGCCTTGGATACAGCTGGCGTAGCAGATCGTCAGCAGTCCCGTTCTAAATACGGCGCTAAGAAAGGCAAATAAGATTTGCCATTTAAGATGAACAAGATGACTTACATAGCATAGAGGAGGAATTAGACATGCCAAGAAAAGGCCCCGTGCCGAAGCGTGATGTGCTGCCGGATCCGGTGTACCATTCCAAATTGGTAACGCGCTTCATCAACAAAGTTATGTTGGACGGCAAAAAAGGTGTCGCTGAAACCATCGTTTATGATGCTTTCGACATCATCCGTTCTAAAATGAATAAAGATCCTTTGGAAGTATTCGAACAGGCTCTCAACAACGTTATGCCTGTCCTGGAAGTCCGTGCCCGCCGCGTCGGTGGTGCTAACTACCAGGTTCCTGTCGAAGTACGTGCAGACCGTCGCCTGTCCCTCGGTATCCGCTGGACTGTCGGCTATGCCCGTAAACGCGGCGAACGCACGATGAAAGAAAAGCTCGCTGGCGAATTGATGGACGCCTTCAACAATACAGGCGCTGCTATCAAGAAAAAGGAAGATACTCATAAAATGGCTGAAGCTAACAAAGCTTTCGCTCATTATCGTTGGTAATTTACGATATTTATTATTTTTTGAGGAGTGGAAAAAACCGTGCCAAGAGAAAAAAAAAAAAAAAAAACGAGAAATATTGGCATCATGG
>NZ_ONTA01000192.1:0-2795 GCF_900320625.1 Megasphaera sp. DJF_B143 | reverse complement strand
TCCGCAAGATTCCCGTTGGACATAATCCTCATTGCGCAATCTGCGGCGACGACCCGTCCATTCACGAGCTCATCGACTATAAGCAGCCTGTATGTGAAAGCAAAGTGGGAAAGGGGTCGCTATGATACATCTGACACGGTCTGATTATGAGGCCATGACGGCCTATGCCCGGGAACAGCTGCCCAATGAATGCTGCGGCCTGCTGGCGGGAAAACGAAGTGGTGGCGACGCATTCGTTGAGAAGGTATATTATCTGAACAATACCGATGCCAGTCCGAAACATTTTTCCATGGATCCGGCAGAGCAGTTTGCCGTCATGCGGGATATACGCCAGCGTAATCTGGCCCTCATCGGCAATTTCCACAGCCACCCGGCAACGCCGTCCCGCCCGTCCGACGAAGACAAACGGCTGGCCTTCGACCCGTCGCTGCGCTATCTGATTCTGTCGCTGGCGGAAAGCGGGCCGGTCCTGCGCAGTTTTCGTATCCGCGGCGGCGAGGCGATAGCAGAGCCACTACACATCGAAGAGGAGGAATCACATTGGCAGATGCAAATTTCAAGGAACTAAAAAAAGGCGGCTTCATGAAACAGAAGCAGAAAGATCGTTTCTCCATGAGGCTGAAAACCATTGGCGGACAGGTGACTATAGAACAGCTGGAAACGATCCGTCACGTCGCCGAAACCTATGGACACGGATATATCCATCTCACATCCCGGCAGGGCATTGAAATCCCCTTTATCGCCCTGGAAGATATCGATACGGTAAAGAAAGAACTGGCCAAAGGCGGCGTACAGAATGGCGTCTGTGGCGCCCGGCTGCGCACGATTACGGCCTGTCAGGGAAATGCCGTCTGCCCGTCGGGGCTGATCGACACCCAGCACATAGCCAGGGAATGTGAAGCCCGCTATGGCGGACGGGAATTTCCAGCCAAATTCAAAATCGGCATCACAGGCTGTCCCAATAACTGTCTGAAGACGGAAGAAAATGACCTGGGCATCAAAGGCGGCATCGAACCGCAATGGCATCATGATGACTGTATTTTCTGCGGCCTCTGTCAGGCCGTCTGCCCGTCTTCGGCCATTACAGTGGATAAGAAAGAAAAGACACTTTCTTTTACGGCGGACCAGTGCCTGTTCTGTGGCAAGTGCGTTACTACCTGTCCGTCTTCGGCCTGGGTAGGAACAGCCGGCTATAACGTATCCCTGGGAGGCCTCTATGGCAAGCAGATCACTATTGGCAGGCATTTCCTGCCCCTCCTTCACTCGGAAGAAGAACTGTATCGCGTCATCGATGTAGTTCTCGACTTTTTTGAAAACCACGCCAAACCGGGAGAACGCTTTGCCAAAACGGTAGAACGGATTGGCTGGGACACAGTAGAACGACTCGTCCGGGAGGTATTATGAACATAGACAACACTATCGATATTACGGATGTCGTCTGTCCCGTGACCTATGTCAAAGTAAAGGTCGAACTGGAAGATATGGAACCGGGACAGGTCCTGTCCGTCCGGCTCAACAGCGGCGACGCTCTGCAGAACGTCCCGCGGAGTCTGAAAAATGACGGACACCGCGTCTTCGACGTGACAGACAACGAAGACGGGACTTACACGATTCTCGTCGAACGGGGACAGGACGACTAAAAAAAACGGATTCTCCTATGAAACAGCTGATTTCACAGGAGAATCCGTTTTTTGCTTAACCTCAAACATCAAATTTAAAACGTCAGACAATCTTTTTCGCTGAGCCAACGGGCGACGTCCAGAGCGTGATAGGTGATGATGATATCGGCACCGGCCCGTTTCATGGACAGAAGCGATTCCAGGACGATCCGTTTTTCGTCGATCCAGCCGTTTTGGGCAGCCGCTTTGACCATGGCATATTCACCGCTGACGTTGTAGACGGCGATGGGGCGGTCAATGCGGTCCCGGGCCTGACGGACGATATCGAGATAAGTCATGGCCGGCTTGATCATGATGATGTCAGCCCCTTCATCGAGGTCGAGGCTGATTTCCTTCATGGCTTCACGGGAATTGGCCGGATCCATCTGATACTGGCGGCGGTTGCCGAACTGCGGGGCCGAGTTGGCCGCATCGCGGAAGGGGCCGTAAAAGGCCGAGGCGTATTTGACGGCGTAGGACATAATGGAAACGTTCTGGAAACCCTTTTCATCGAGGGCTGTGCGGATGGCGGCGATGCGGCCGTCCATCATGTCTGACGGGGCGATGATGTCGGCACCGGCTGCTGCCTGGCTGACGGCCGTCCGGGCCAGGAGCGGCAGGGTAGCGTCGTTATCGACGTAATGGCCGCAGAGCTTGCCACAATGGCCATGGCTGGTGTACTGGCAGAGACAGACATCGCCGACGATGACCAGACCGGGCAGTTCTTTTTTGATGGCTTCCATGGCCCGCTGCACCGGGCTCTTCGGGTCCCATGCCGATGAGCCTGTTTCATCCTTGTATCCGGGCAGGCCGAATACTTCAATGGCCGGGATGCCGAGGGAGACGGCGAGGCGGGCCGTTTCTACGGCTTTATCGACTGACAGGTGATAACAGCCGGGCAGGCTGGGGATTTCTTCTTTTACATGGCTGCCGGGAACGACGAAGATAGGGTAAATCAGGTCCGATACGGACAGGTGGTTTTCCCGCACCATAGAGCGGACGGGAGCGGAAATGCGCAGGCGGCGCGGGCGTAAGGCGTTATATTTCATTATGATGTCGTCTCCAATCGAGTATATTCTGAGTCAGGCCTTCTATGGTATAGGTCGAAGCCGTGAGAGCCGGTGTGAGTCCTTCGCG
>NZ_ONTA01000069.1:0-7114 GCF_900320625.1 Megasphaera sp. DJF_B143 | reverse complement strand
GGTCTGCCTCGATACCTGCCATGTCTTTGACGGCGGATATGATATCGTTCATCATCTCGATGACGTGCTGACTCAGTTTGATACGCGTATTGGCCTGTCCAGACTGAAAGCCATCCATATCAATGACAGTAAAAATGAACTGGGAAGCCATAAAGACCGCCATGAAAAGATTGGTGAAGGCCATATCGGCATCGAAGCGTTTACGCAAATTATCAATCATCCGGCATTACGGCAGCTCCCCTTTTATCTGGAAACACCGAATGAACTGCCGGGATATGCTCATGAAATTTCACTTCTGCGAAGTTTGTACAAGGAATAAGAGGTGACGACATGCGCATTTTACATACGGCGGACTGGCACCTGGGAAAGATGTTTTATGGCGATTATCTGACGGATGAACAGGAATACGTGCTAAAAGAACAATTTCTGCCACTGCTGAAAGACGAAGGCATAGAGGCCGTCGTCCTTTCCGGGGATGTCTATGACCGCAGCCTGCCGCCGGCTGCTGCTGTGGAATTGTTTGATGAAATTGCGACAAAGGTGACGGCGGAACTCCATATTCCTTTTCTGGTCATCAGCGGCAATCATGATAGTGCGTCCCGCCTTTCCTTTGGCAGTGCCCTTCTGGCCCGGCAGGGACTGTATATTGCTGGTGATCTGGACAAGCTGACGGGGCCGGTCATCCTCCGCGATGATGCGGGACCGGTTGCCTTTGTGCTGCTTCCCTATGCCGAACCGGCTGATGTCCGCCATTTTCTGAGTGATGAAACCATCCACGATCATCAAAAGGCATTGGAAGCACTCTGTGCATTTCAGTCCAGAGGATGTGATGACATGCGGGCTGTCTGCGTCAGTCATGTCTTTGCCTCTGGCGGGGTAAGCAGCGATTCCGAACGGCCTCTTTCTATCGGTGGTACCGATATGATTGACAGTGCAGTTTTTGACCGCTTCCAGTATACCGCACTGGGGCATCTTCACGGGCCGCAGCAGGTGGGACGGCCGGAGGTGCGGTATGCCGGGAGCCTGCTTAAGTATTCCTTTAGCGAAGCAACACAAAAAAAGGGGGTTGTCCTCGTCGACCTGGCTGATAATGGACAGGTCAGCAGCCGGTTTATTTCCTTTACGCCACGCCATGATGTGCGTATTCTGAAAGGTTCATTCCACGATATTATGGAACGAGAAGATGACCGGACCGGTGATTATGTATTGGCACGTATCGATGACACCGAACCGGTCCTCGATGGCATGGCCAGACTGCGCAAGAAATATCCTAATGCCATGGCACTGGAGGCCCCGCGGCGCCGTATTTCAGACCATGCCGGTGACCGGGATTTCAATATCCGCGGGACGACAGAAGAAGAACTCTTTTCCAGTTTTGCCGGTGCCATGAGGCCGGAACAGCCTTTGTCGGAAAAGGAAACAGACTGTCTGCATCAGCTTTGGGACGCATTGCGCAAAGAAGAAGGAGGAGGGATTTTATGAAGCCCGTTTATCTGGATATGACTGCCTTTGGCCCGTATGCAGGCCGGCAGGTCATCGACTTCCGCCTTCTGGGAGACCGGCAGTTGTTTCTCATTTACGGACCGACTGGCTCAGGGAAAACGACGATTCTTGATGCCATGTGTTATGCCCTGTACGGAGAACTGAGTGGCGGTACAGAAGGACGCAACGGAGCGCATATGCGCAGTGAATATGCGACACCAGAAGAAGTGACGCAGGTAGCGTTTACCTTTACGATTGGACAAAAATTATATCGCGTCGAACGGAGCCCGGACCAGGAAATCGCGAAAAAAAGAGGAACGGGTACGCGGCATGTATCTATGAAAGCTGCCCTTTACGAGCTGAATACACCGGATGGGGACATATTGGTGACCAGTAAGAATGTCTCCCAGAAAATTGAAAAACTCCTGGGATTTAAATCGGACCAGTTCCGTCAGGTCGTCCTCCTGCCCCAGGGGGATTTCCGGAAATTGCTCCTGGCCAATTCATCAGACCGGCAGCGCATCATGCAGGTGCTGTTCCATACCCAGCGCTATGACCGGCTGCAGGCACTGGCCAAAACCATGCATGATGATGTCAGCCATGCCTATGAAGACCTGAAGAAAAAGATTGAGCAATATTTGTCACTGACGGGAGCCGCTGATGAAGCAATACTGATGCAGACCATTGCGGATAAAACAGCGCAGGCAGGGGAAGCAAAGGAAAAATCTGGCCGGGCTGTCCGCCAGCGCGATGATTTCCAGAAGGAAGTCCAGCAGGCCGAGGCTGTTGCCAGCCACTGGAAAGCGTGGGAAGATGCCAAGGTACGGCTGCAGCAGCTTGAAACGCAAAAAGAGACTATGGCCGCGGAAGAAAAGAAGCTGGATTTATTGGAAAAAGCCCGCCTGCTCAGTGAACCCTGCCGTACTCTCGATGATATCCAGAAGCAGGGCGTAGAGGCTTCGAAAGAATGGGAAACGCTTCAGACAAAGGCGACGGCTGCTGATACAGAACTGAAACGGCTCAATGGGCAGGAAGAGGATATGAAGGCCGGTCATGATCGATGTGAAACAGATAAAGCGGAAGCCATCCGCCTGGAAAATCTCGTGACAGAAGCCGATTCGTATGCCGCATTGAAAGAAGAACAGCATAAAGCGTCCCTGCAGGCAGCGGCTTGTGAAAAGGCATGGCATACAGCCGACCAGACACGGGAAATGGCCCAGAAAGAATTGGATATGGTCCGCAAGACACGGGATGCCCTGTCGGGCCGGGAAGGCGAGTATGAAAAGGTAAGGGCAAGGACTAAACAGTGGAAGCTCCGTGCCAATCAGGAAAAACAGATAGAGAATCTGAAGAACAACTGGCAGGGTACGGCAAAGAAACAAGAAGCAGCTGCCAGCCACCTGAAAAACGTATTGCAGAAGGCCGTTCAGGACAAAACGGATTTTGACGCCGTGAGTGCCATGTTCCTTCAGGGGCAGGCCTTTGTCCTGGCGGAAAATCTGCACGATGGAGATGTCTGCCCCGTATGCGGGGCCGTATCCCACCCCAAACTGGCAGTCAAACCAGCTGATTTCCCGGAAAAGGCCGATGTCGAACGCTGCCGGAAACGGGCGGAAGCAAGCGAACAGCAGCGCCAGCAGGCGGAACAGGACGAACAGGTCCTGTCTGCGCAGGCGCAGGAACAGCAACGCCAGTATGAATTGCTGCGGCAGCAGTATCCCGAAGACGGGACGAGTGCCGACTGGTCCCGCCGGGCAGAACAGTCGGCTGCAGAAGAAGCTGTTCTTCTGAAAGAAATCGAACAGGCACGGCAGCTTGCACAACAGCTGGAAGAGAAAGAAAAAACGGTGACGCAGCAGACGGCAGTGACAGAACAGGCCCGCAAGGATTATGAGGAAGCACGGCTGTACTGGACGAGGGCGGAAGAAGCCCTGGCCAGAGCAGAACGGACACTTCCTGAAGAATATCGCAATCCTACTGTGTTGAAAGGGAAAATACAGACTCTCCGTCAGCAGCTCGCTGCCTTTGAAAAGAAAGAAAAAGACTGGAATGCGGCCAGACAAAAGCAGGAACAGGAAAAGGCCCACTGGAGCGGACAGGCCCGGATGAAAGAAGCCCAACGGGATGAGCTGCGCCAGAAATATAAGAAAGCGCTGGAAGAATTAAAGGCACAGGCTGGTCAGTGCGGATTCCGTGATATGAATGAATGCCGGGCTCTGCAGAAAGAGTTGCAGCAGATTGAACCGTTAAAAGAAAAACTGACTTCCTATGGAGCATCTCTCCAGCAGACACGGGGACAGGTCCTGCAGGAAGAAAAGATGATTCAGGGCAAGACAAAACCGGATATGGAAACATACCGCAAGAAGCTGGATGCTTTGAATCAGGCCTGCCAGGACTTGTCCCGGCAGCAGGCCGCACTGGCTGCAGAACTCCGCCAGCTTACGAACTGTGCCAGTCAGATTGATGCCTGGCACAAGGAACAGACTGAGCTGAGTGAACACTATAAGACAGTGGGAGCTCTCTATGATCTTATCAGCGGCAGGACGACGGGAATTAATTTTGAACGGTACGTCTTAGGAGCGCTCCTCGATGAAGTGCTACAGGCGGCGAATCAGCGGCTGCAGAAAATGAGCCGCAACCGCTATGAACTGCAGCGTTCCCACTCTTGGGATGACCGCCGGGTGCGTCAGATCGGCCTCGATATTGAAGTCTTCGATGCCTATACGGGATATGCCCGTCCGGCCAATACGCTGTCCGGCGGAGAAACCTTTCTGGCTTCCCTGTCTCTGGCACTGGGGCTGGCCGACGTAGTGCAGGCTTATTCCGGGGGCATTCACCTGGATACCATCTTCATCGACGAAGGATTCGGGACGCTGGACCCGGAAACGCTTGATTTTGCCCTGAAAGCGCTATTGGAACTGCGTCAGGGCGGACGCCTGGTAGGGATTATCTCCCACGTAGGTGAACTGCGGGAACGCATTGATACCCGCCTGGCTGTCAAAAAGACCGATTGCGGCAGTGTTGCCTCCTTTGAACTCCTCTAGACTATCTTGAATGGCAGACTCTTTTGGTATATAATTCTTTATATCCGCAAAAGAGGTAGTATTTAGCCGTTATTGGGGGATGGGGGATTTATACAATGTCATTAGAAAAAGTAAAGGCTTATTTTGCACAATATGGTATGGAAGACCGGGTGCAGGTATTACATGAATCAAGTGCTACTGTCGATCTGGCCGCAGCAGCCCTGCACACGGAAGGGAAACGTATTGCCAAATCCATGTCGTTTTATGGCGACGATGATTCGGCGTTTCTCGTTATTTTTGCCGGCGATGCCCGGGTAGACAACCGCAAATTCAAAGACACATTTCACCGCAAGGCGTCTATGGTCAAACACGATGACGTAGAACGTCTCATCGGCCATCCCGTCGGCGGTGTGTGTCCCTTTGCCGTCAATCCCGGTGTAGATGTATATCTGGATGAATCATTGAAACGGTTCCAGACGGTATTTCCCGCCTGTGGTACCGGAAATAGTGCCATCGAACTGACACTGCCGGAATTAGAAACCTACTCTCATGCCAAAGGCTGGGTCAATGTAGGTAAAGGCTGGGAAGAAGCGTAAGGAGGGAATATCATGACATTTAAATTTGCTCATACTAATTTCAATGTTCTCGATTTGGACAGAAGCCTGAAATTTTATAAAGAAGCCCTGGGACTGGTAGAACAACGGCGCATCGAAAATCCTAACTTCACCATTGTCTATGTCGGCAACGATGCCAGTGATTTCCAGTTGGAACTGACCTGGCTCAAAGACCGGAAAGAACCGTATAATCTGGGTGAAAATGAATTCCATACGGCGTTCCGGGTACAGGATTTTGATGCGGCTCATAAGAAACATGAAGACATGGGCTGTATCGTCTTTGAAAATAAGGCCATGGGGATTTACTTCATTGCCGATCCGGACGGATACTGGCTGGAAGTCATCCCTGTACGCTAAAAACGTAACAGGATAATCGAATGCGACAGCGAGAAAGACAACCTCTGGCAGCAGCCAGAGGTTGTTAGCGTTTATGAAAGGGGAATAAGATGTATAGACCGGAGCTTTTTATTTTTGATATGGATGGTCTTATGTTCGATACGGAGCGGATTTCCGTACCGTGCTGGCGGGCCATTGGCCGTAAATATGGTATAGATATGGAGGATTCATTTTTTGATACCATATTTGGCATGAATAATGCGAAAATAAAAGAAATATTTTTGCAGACCTATGGGGCGGACTTTCCCTATGATGCATTCCACGATGAGAAGAAGGCCATGCAGCTGGCAATCTATCATGAAAAGGGTGCCCCGGCAGAACCGGGCCTGCAGGAATGCCTGGATTACGCGCGACAGGAAGGTATCCGCTGCGCAGTCGCTTCTTCCTCTGCAGAAGAAACGGTACGGCTGCTGCTTCATAAAGCCGGATTGGAGTCCTATTTCTGCCATATCCAGAGCGGTGATGCCATGGCTCACAGTAAACCCGCCCCGGATATTTTCCTGGCAGTCTGCCGGACTCTGGGCGTACGACCGGAGCGGGCTCTTGTCCTTGAAGACTCGGGAAATGGCCTGAAAGCCGCGGCGGCAGCTCATATCCCGTCTATCTGGGTACCCGATCTGGTCCGTGTGGAACCAGCTGTGGCTGCAACGGCCTGGCATACCTGCCAGACACTGGCAGGCGTGCCGCCGCTGATTCAGAATCTGCCTGTGTGGAAAGAGAGTGCGAACTAAATGAGTGAACAACGTCAACATCTGATGATAGGGCTGACCGTATTTCTGGGGATGCTGGCAGCCATTGCCCCACTTTCAACAGATATGTACTTGCCGGGACTTCCGGCCATGATGGCCGATTTCGGTGTCGTACCATCTATGATACAGCTGACGCTGACGGCGTCCATGGCCGGCATGGCTGCCGGTCAGATCATAGCCGGTCCTGTCAGCGACGATGCAGGGCGGCGGAAGCCGCTGTTTCTGGGCATGGCCGTCTTTTCCCTTTCGTCCGTCGCCTGTATTTTCTCTCCGACAATCTGGCTGCTCTTAGTGTCCCGGTTTATCCAGGGGTTTGCCGGCAGTGCCGGCATCGTCATTGCCCGGGCCATTGCCCGTGATGTCTGCCGTGGAACGGCCCTGACCCGGCTTTTTTCCATGCTCATGCTGGTCAATGGCATCGCCCCTATCCTGGCTCCGGTCATAGGCGGACAGATTTTACGGTTTTCCAGCTGGCGCGGCATATTCTGGCTGCTCGTCATCATTGGCCTGGCGCTGGCAGTCTGTGCTCTCTTCATGCCGGAAACGCTTCCCATCCGTAAGCGGATCCATGGCGGACCGCTGGCAGGCGTCCGGAGCTTCGGCAAGTTATTCCGCGATACGTATTTTATGGGACACTGTGTCATGCAGTGTTTTGCCTTCGCGGCGTTTTTCGGATATATATCGGCTTCTTCTTTCGTTTTCCAGAATATCTATGATGTGACGCCTCAGACATTCAGTCTGATTTTCGGCATCAACGGCATCGGTCTCATGATCAGCGGCGGCCTGACAGGACGGCTGGCCGGTCGCATTCCCGACTGGAAGATGCTGCGCTTTGTCCTATTGGTGGCGG
>NZ_ONTA01000034.1:0-3431 GCF_900320625.1 Megasphaera sp. DJF_B143 | reverse complement strand
TCCTTTTTTACATGGTGTCAGTGAACCTTCACGGAATCATACATCCTGTATCCGCTGTACACCCTGATTCTTCTTTTTCGAACGATGTCCGATGTTTTCTACGATGATGAACAGCATAGGAATGAGGAATACGCCGAATATGGTCGCAACGGACGTACCGAAGACGACAGTCACGCCCATGTTGACTCGCGACGCGGCGCCCGCCCCAGTGGCGATGGCCAGGGGGATAGAACCTACGACGAAGGCCAGGGATGTCATGATGATCGGGCGGAGACGGATCTTGGCCGCTTCGATTGCTGCCGATACGGGATCCATGCCCCGTTCATCGACACGGACTTTCGCGTATTCGATGATCAGGATGGCGTTCTTGGCAGCCAGGCCGATAACGGCGAGGATACCAATCTGGAAGTAAATATTATTCTGCTGATTGAGCAGATAGGCAAATGCAGAAGCCCCGAACAGGCCGGCCGGCACACTGAACAATACAGCAAAAGGTACCTTCCAGCTTTCGTACAAGGCAGCCAGTACCAGGAATACGAAGAGGATAGCCAGACTGAATACATAAACGGTCTTATTTCCTGCTTCGATTTCTTCACGGCTCATGCCGCTCCATTCGTAGGCATAACCTTCACCGAGCGTATCCTGGGCGATTTCTTTCAATGCATTCAGGGCATCACCAGAACTGTAGCCATTGGCCGGTGCCCCCTGAACAGTAATGGAAGGATAATCATTGAAGCGGTTGATAATAGAAGCAGAACCGATAGGCTTGGGCCGGACAAAATTAGATACCGGTATGAGCTCTCCACTGCTGTTCTTGACATAGAGATGTTTATTGGCATCAATAGACTGGCGGAACTCCGGCGCCGCCTGAATGACGACTTTAAAGTTACGGCCAAAAATGGTGAAATCATTGACCTGATAGGAACCATAGAAGGATTGCAGCGTCGTATACAAATCACTCAGCGATACTCCTTCCCGTGCTACCTTGTCGCGGTCAATATCCAGCTGATAGCCCGGAGTATCGGCAGCAAAGGCCGTATAGACAGAACCGATTTCCGGACGCTGACGGGCAGCGGCGATAAATTTCTGCGTCGTCGCATTCAAATCCGATGTGCCATGACCACCACGGTCTTCAATGACAATGCTGAAGCCGGACGATGTACCCATGCCATCAATAGGAGGCGGATTCAAGGCCATGACCTGTGCCTGAGGAATCTGGTTGCCAAACATCATCGTTTTACCTACCAGCGCATCGACAGACAATTCTTTCGTCTTACGCTGCGACCAGTCATCCATACCCAGGAAAATAGTCATACCATTCGGTTTGGCACCACCAGCCAGGATACTGAAACCGGTAACGTTCATGACGCCCTTGACAGCCGGCTGACTTTGAAGCCATTGTGTCATCTTTGTCGTCAATTTCTTGGTTTCTACCTGCGATGTCCCTTCCGGGAGTGTGGCGTTAACCATGATGAACCCATTATCTTCAGAAGGAACAAATCCCGTAGGCATAACCCTGAAAACAACCCCAGTCAGGCAGCAAAGGAGAAGAAGGAACGCCACGACCCATTTCAGATGGAGCTGGAGATGAGCCAGGCGGATGCCATACCAGTCGATGAGGCGGTCAAAGGCCAGGTTGAATTTCTGGAAGAACTTATAAATGCCCTTCGGGTTGTCATTGGGCTTGTGTATATTCAGGATAGAAGCGCACATGGCCGGCGTCAGCGTCAGGGCGACGAAGGCCGAAATGGCGACGGAAATGGCGATGGTAAAGGCGAACTGCCGGTACAAAATACCACTCATGCCGCTCAGGAAACCGACCGGTATGAATACCGATGCCAGTACACAGGCAACGCCGATAACCGGGTTCTGTACATTGCGCATGGCGATGATCGTCGCCTCCCGCGGCCCCTTGGCATTATACTTGATTTCGTATTCGACGGCTTCGATGACGACAATAGCATCATCGACGAGCAGGCCGATAGCCAGGACCATGGCAAACAGGGTCAGTGTGTTGATGGAGAAATCGAGCACTTTGAAGCTGGCAAAGGTCCCCAGCAGAGATACCGGCACGGCGATGAGCGGAATGAGCGTCGAGCGGCCGCTCTGAAGGAACAGATATACGATGAACGCAACGAGAAGCAGCGCTTCCACGAACGTTTCAATAACTTCTTTAATAGAGGCCCGTACAAACTGTGTACTATCATAGACTACACTGTAATCCATGTCATTCGGGAAAGACTGCTTGGCCTTTTCCAATACTTTTCGTACGCCATCGACAGTCTGCATGGCGTTGGCATCGGATGTCAGGCTGACCATGAACCCTGCCGAATTCTGGCCATTATAAGAGCTGGTGACATTATAATCTTTATTGCCAAGATTGACACTGGCAATGTCGCCTATGCGGATCATAGATCCATCACTGTTAGTGCGGACAATAATATTCTTAAACTGTTCCGCTGTCTGAAGGCGGCCGTCTGTACGCATACTGTACTGATACGTCTGGCTATCTGGCGTAGGCTGTGACCCTACTGTACCGACAGCAGCCTGCGTATTCTGCGATTTAATCGCCGCCATGACTTCGGTCGGCGTTACTTTTAAAATGCTCATTTTCATCGGATTGAGCCAGATACGCATGGCATAGTCCGATCCGAATTCCTGTACGTTACCGACACCAGACACGGATTTTAATTCATCCATGAAGTACTGGGTCGCATAGTTTTTCAAAAACGTTGCATCATACGTGCCACTAGGAGATACGAGCGCAAAAACCATAGCGGTCGAACTCGTTGACTTCTGTACAGTTACCCCCGTCTGCGTTACTTCCGACGGCAGGGTAGACTGAATCTGACTGATACGATTCTGGGTATTAACCATGTCCATATCATCATTCGTGCCCGTTTTAAACTGGGCCGTCATGGAATACCGGCCATCATCGTTACTGGAGCTGGAAATATAATCGAGCCCGTCAACACCGGTCATCTGACGTTCGATGACGCTGGCTACGGTCGTCCCGATGACTTCCGAGTTGGCCCCGACATATGTCGCCGATACACTGATCTGCGGCGGCGTTACTTTTGGATATTTTGCTATCGGCAATGTCAGCAGAGACAACAGCCCCAGAATGGAGATGACCAGCGAAATGACGATGGCAAAAATAGGCCTGTCTATAAAAAACTTAGATATCACTGTGCTGCCTCCTATTTGGATGTACTATCCGTCGTCGTATCAGAACTGCTTTCAATATCCGTCTTTGTCAGCAGATGCTGATCCAGCGTTGCTCCTTTGGCTTTCTGATACCCGTCGACGATGACTGTATCCCCGTCGGACAGACCGTCGGTGATAATCCAGAATTTTCCGACTTTCTGCCCCGGCGTAACTTCTTTCGTCTGAGCCTTTCCGTCGCTGTCGATGATGGAAATGTAATATTT
>NZ_ONTA01000018.1:0-3695 GCF_900320625.1 Megasphaera sp. DJF_B143 | reverse complement strand
TCATACTAAGGCCCCCTATATATACTTTTATTGTATCACTTTATGGAAAACCTCAGTTTGACTTGTCCTATTTATATGCTAGCATCATGTGTTAATTATTTATACTAGGAGTGATACATATGCATCTCGATTCTTCTATTTCCTCTCTGCTACCCGGGTATGCCCGGGTATTGCTCAAAAAGGGATTAAATCTGCAGCAGGGGCAAATTCTCGTAATCTCAGCCCCCGTAGAATCCCATGATTTTGTCACCATCCTCACCCGTGAAGCATATGAAGCGGGTGCCCGTCAGGTCGTGATGAATTGGCGGTCCGATGACTCCGCCCGGCTGCGTTATGAATATGAAAATCTGTCAGAATTTACAACTATGCCTGACTGGCGCCGCGATTTCAGCCTTTGCTATTATCGCCAGAATGCAGCATTTCTTAGCCTTATTTCTGCTAATCCCTACCTCATGAAAGGCATAGACATGCAAAAATTAGTCGCCTGGCAAAAAGCCTCGAATAAGGCGTTAAAAGAATACATCGACGGCATGATGGCATCCAGGACGACCTGGCTCGTCGCCGCCGTTCCCAGCCTCGTATGGGCACGTATCCTGTATCCGGAACAATCGGAAGAAGCTGCCTACGAAATGCTTTGGAAGCAGATTCTCCAGTCTTCCCGTGCTGATGGCGAACATCCGCTGGCGGACTGGGATGCTCATCTTCTGGAACTGAAGAAACGCCGCGATTGGATGACCAGTCAGCATTTCACAAGTTTGCACTATACGTCCGGGCAGGGAACCGACCTGACCATCGGTCTGTCAGACAAGCATATCTGGCAGGGAGGTGCAGAAGAAACGACATCACATATACTGTTCAACGCGAATATCCCTACAGAAGAAATTTATACGGCTCCTGATGCCGCCCGTGTCGATGGCATTGTATATAGCACGAGACCGCTTGTATACAACGGAAATCTTATCGATAACTTCCACATCATATTCAAAGATGGACGAGCCATAGAATCGAAGGCAGAAACAGGGGATGATGTGCTAAAACAGATATTGTCTATGGATGAAGGCGCCGCCCGTCTGGGAGAAGTAGCCCTGATTCCCTATCATTCCCCTATTTCCCTGTCCCATATTCTCTTTTATGAAACACTCTTCGACGAAAACGCCTCTTGCCATCTGGCATTTGGCAAGGCCTATCCAACCTGCCTGTCTGGCGGCAGCGAGATGGATGATCAGGAACTTCTCGCTAATGGCCTGAATGATTCCATGATTCACGTCGATTTCATGGTCGGAAGCGACGACTTATCAATCACGGGTACTCAATCTGATGGAACAACAGTTCCCGTATTTATAAATGGAGACTGGGCATAAATCAGCAAAAAAAGCTCCTTGCAGGCAACCAAGAGTTTAAGCATATCTCTTGATTGCCTGACAGGGAGCTTTTTACATGATACCGGAAAATCTTTTAACACATAATCCGATTATTTACCTACATAAGCAATGACTTCGACTTCGACGAGGGCATCTTTCGGCAGTTTGCCAATTTCCACGCAGGAACGGGCCGGAAGAGTCTTATTGAAGTATTTAGCATATACTTCATTGACAGCTCCGAAGAAGTTCATATTGGTGATGTATACCGTTGTTTTGATGACATCATCATAGGATGCACCGGCTGCTTCCAGAATAGCGCCGACATTTTTCATGCACTGTTCTGCCTGGCCTACTACGCCGCCGCCTACGAGTTTGCCTTTTTCCGGATTGATAGCAATCTGACCAGAAGCAAAGAGGAAATCGCCTGCTTTAATCGCCTGGGAATATGGTCCTACTGCACCGGGAGCTTTTTCAGTACTAATAACGTTTACTGCCATGATAAAACATCTCCTTAAAAAAATTTATCTATCCTGTTTATTATTATACAACATCTAATTTCATATTTCCACTGTATATGATATATATTTACACAATACTCTTGGTGAACTATACAAGACTTCTATATAATAGCATATACTAAATCAATAATATTACGTAAAAATCAGTCATTCTCAGTGCCTTTGTTTTCCGATGCCGTCTTTCCACCATCTGCCACAGTCAGAAGATGGCCTTCTTTATCATATTTCTTCTTGTTCAGGCCACACAGGAACCATGCCGCCGTAATAGCCGCAATGAAGACCCATGAGGAAAGGATAGACATACGGGTATCCGGATTGTACAGCATGCCAATCGTTACCAGAATCAGGAAAGCTATGCAGAAGTAATTCGAGTACGGATAGAGTGGCGATTTGAACGGATGCTTAGCCATGACTTCCGGTCCCCAAGCCTTGCGGAAATTTTTCTGGGCCCAGGCCAGGACAAACCAGGCAACCATACCTGGGAATACCGATGCGCTATACAGATACAAAAACAGTTTGGAATCGGGAATCAAGTAATTCAGGACAACACCGATGGCCAGTACGATGACGGTAACTCCAATTCCATTGCGGGGCACACCTGAAGGTGACAATCTGGCAAATATACGCGGTGCCTGGCAATTCTGTGCCAGTGTATAAAGCATGCGCCCTGAACTGTACATCCCAGAATTACAGCCTGATAAAGCGGCGGTAAGAACGACGAAATTGATAATTCCTGCAGCAGCTGTAATACCTACTTTGGCAAAAGTCATAACGAATGGACTGCCAATGTAGCTGACTTCTGTCCAAGGATAGATACAAAGAATAACAAAGATAGAACCAATGTAGAATATAAGGATACGCCATACGATGTTATTAACAGCCTTTTTTAGCGTCCTTTGTGGATCCTGGGCTTCTCCGGCTGTAATCCCAATAAGTTCAACTCCTTGGAATGACGCCGCTACGACGCACATAGCCGCCAGCATTCCTCCCCATCCATTAGGCATAAAGCCACCATGAGACCAAAGGTTGCTGATGCCAACAGGCACGCCGTCATTACCAAATCCAAAGAGGATAACCGCTGCCCCGACGATGAGCATAACGATAATCGTAACGACTTTTATCAGGGCAAACCAGAATTCAAATTCGCCGTAATATTTAACGGCCGCCATATTGGCCGATGCGACTATAGCCATTCCAGCCAGAGCCGATATCCATTGCGGCAGGTCCGGGAACCAGTAATGTACATAAATCCCCACGGCTGTAATCTCTGATAACCCGACGACGACCCAGAGAAACCAGTAAGAACAAGCTGTCAGATATCCCACAAAAGGACTGATATATTTGTGACCATACGTTGCAAAAGAACCAGTCACTGGCTCCTGATACAACATTTCCCCCATAATACGCATAATGAAAAACATGACGACACCCGTCACGGCATAACATAACAGTACCGACGGACCGGCCATCTGAATCGTGTTGGCTGACCCCATAAACAGGCCAACACCAATGGTTCCCCCCAGAGCTATCATCTCTACATGGCGCGGCTTCAGACCGCGTTCCATTTTCTGCTGTTCCATTTTTACCTCCATAGCTTTGGAATCATTATGGTCTTATGAAATGATGCGTGTCTTATTTCATCGTAACATAATAATGATGATCTTTTAATGTGGACATCAATTGTTCCACGTGTTTTTCATTTGCCGTTTCCAATTCCAGTGATACGGCAGTCTGTCCCATATCCACGCCATGCTGGCTCCGTTCGTGGACGATAGAGAGTACATTGGCATTGGCGTTGGCAATGATGGTCAGAAGT